>DASTQG010000258.1:0-6112 GCA_035761885.1 Steroidobacteraceae bacterium
ACAGGGAACTGTGGTCGCGCCCGACGATCCGGCCAAGTGGTCCAAGGCCGTGCACCTGTCCTCGATCCACGTCGATGCGGGCATGCATTGCGTGGACTGCCACTTCTCGCAGGACGCGCACGGCAACGGGCATCTGTACGGCGAAGTGGCGGCGGCCGTGGAGATCGATTGCAAGGACTGTCACGGTACGACGCGCACGTATCCGAACCTGCGCACCTCGGGTCCGGCAGCCGGGCCCAACGGCCTCGACCTGTCGGTGCTGCGCAATCCCGACGGACGCAAGCGTTTCGAGTGGATCGGCGGCAAGCTCTGGCAGCGATCGGTCGTGACGTCCGGCCAGGAATGGGAAGTCTCGCTGGTGAAGGACTCGGTTACGCCGGGGCATGCGGCTTACAACGAGAAAGCCGCGCGCGCCAAGCTCATGAGCCGCGACACCGCGAAACAGAGCTGGGGAAAGGACGTGCAGTGGGAGCAGCTCGCGCACAACGACGACCAGGTGGAGTGCTACACCTGCCACACGTCCTGGACCACGAGTTGCGGCGGCTGCCACCTGCCGATCGAGGCGAACTGGAAGACCGAGCGCCATCGCTACGAGGGCGGCGTGACGCGCAACTTCGCGACCTACAATCCGCAGGTCGCGCGCGATGAGATTTTCATGCTCGGCCGGCGCGGCCCGACGGAGGGCTTCAAGATCGCGCCGCTGCGTTCCTCGTCCGCGCTGGTGCTGTCGTCGACCAATGCCAACCGTGAACGCATCTACGTGCAGCAACCGCCGATCGCCGCCTCGGGATACAGCTCGCAGGCGTTCAATCCCCACTATCCGCACACGGAGCGGCGCACGGAGACCAAGACGTGCACCGATTGCCACCTCGCGCGCGCGGGCGACAACAATGCGCTGATGGCACAGCTCCTGGGGCAGGGCACGCAGTACATCAATTTCCTCGGTCTCAATGCCTGGGTGGGGACTTCCGCCGCGGTGAGCGCGGTGCGCGTCACCGAATGGGAGGAGCCGCAGGCCGTGATCGGCAGCTACCTGCATCGCTACGCGTACCCGGACTGGTACGCGGCACACGAGAAACGCAACCGTGTGCTCGAGGAGGCGCACGAGCATGCCTCGGGGCCGGCGAACTGCCTGCAGCTGCGTGGCGAGTATCTCTATGTTGCGGAAGGTCGCAAGGGCCTGCGCGTCTACGACGTGGCGAGCATCGCCAACAAGGGCGTGAGCCAGCGGATCATCACGGCGCCGTTCGCGCCCCTGGGCCATGAGTCGCAACTCCAGACGCGCGATGCCACCTGCGTCATCCTGCCGACCACGCAGCCGATCCATCCGCCGCGCAACCAGGGCGAGCTGATGCGCGTGGCGAATCTCGAGCAACCCTTCAGCGCCATCTACAACTACGCCGTGATCACTGACGCCCAGGAAGGCCTGGTGCTCACCGACGTGAACACGTTCGCCGATGGCGAGCTGCGCAACAACCGCCTGGAGCGCGCGGTGACCTTCAACCCACAGGGTGTCCTAGACGGCGCACGGCATGCCGCACTCGGCGGCACATACGCGTACGTCGTGGCGCGCTCGGGCCTGGTGGTCGTGGATCTGGCAGTGCCGCTGACGCCGCGCGTGGTCGCGGCGGTGCCGCTGCAGGATGCGCGCGCCGCGGCGCTGCAGTTCCGCTATGTGTTCGTCACCGATCGCGAAGGCCTGAAAGTCATCGACGTGACCATACCCGCGCAACCACGGCTGCTGCCCGCGGGCGTCGGATTGCGGGATGCGCGCAAGCTCTTCGTCGCGCGCACCCATGCGTATGTTGCAGATGGCGTGCAGGGCATCGCGATCGTGGACGTCGAGCGTCCGCAGGCGCCGCGGCTGTTGCGCCATTTCAACGCGGACGGGCGCATCGCGGATGCGCGCGATGTCGTCATCGCCGCGACCAACGCCTCGGTGTTCGCGTACGTGGCCGACGGCGCGCAGGGCCTCAAAGTCGTGCAGCTCACGAGCCCGGCCTCGCAGCCGAACTTCTACGGCTTCAGTCCCGAGCCGCGGCCCGAGCTGATCGCGAGTTTCCCGCTGCGCCATGTCGCGCTCGCCTTGTCGCGGCCGCTGGAGCGCGATCGCGCCGTGGATGAAACGGGCGGACAGGTGGCCGTGTTTGGGCGTCGCGGCTCGCGCCCGTTCAGCGGGGATGAGATGAAGAAGCTCTATCTGGATTCGAACGGTGAGCCCTGGTACGTGGAGGACCGCCCGTGATCAAGCCTCGGCTGGGCTGGCTGCTGCTGTGTATCGCGTTGCCGTGTCTCGGTGCGGAGCAGCACCTGGGTGTGGCGACCTGCGCCTCCTCGTTGTGTCACGGCTCCGCGAAGCCGCTGACCGCGAGCGCCGTGCAGCAGAACGAATACGTCACCTGGTCGCACTTCGATCCGCACGCACGCGCCTATCGGCTGCTGCTCGAGCCTCGCTCGCAAACCATGGCGAAACGTCTCGGGCTCGGGCCGGCGCAGGAGGCCCGGGTGTGCCTCGACTGTCACGCCGAGTCGGCGCCGGCACGCGGCCCGAGATTTCAGGTGAGCGATGGCATCGGGTGCGAGAGTTGTCACGGGCCGGCCGGGCGCTGGCTGGCCACGCACGACGACAGTCCGCGCGTGTCGCACGCGGACAATCTGGCGAACGGCCTGTACCCGATCGAGGATCCCGAGGCACGCGCGCAGGTCTGCGTGGCATGCCACGTCGGCGATGAGACGCGCTTTGCGAGCCACCGCCTGATGGCGGCCGGGCATCCGCGCCTGAGCTTCGAGCTCGACACCTTCACCGAGCTGTGGCGCACCAGCGGCGGACGTGAGCACTTCCGGCGCGATGCGGACTACGAGCAGCGCAAGCCTTCGCCGCGCGCGAGCGACGTCTGGATCGCGGGCCTGATGCGGGCGACCGAGGCGCAGCTTCGGTTCCTGCGCGGCGCGCACTATTACAACGCATTGCCCGAGTTCGCGCTGTACAACTGCTATTCCTGCCATCGCAGCATGCGCTTTGCGTATTCGGCGGGCCGTGGACTCGCGAGCAGCCTGGAGCCGGGTGCACTGCGGCTCGATGACAGCCGGCTGGTGATGCTGAGCGCCGTGTTCGCGGCGGTGGATCCGAAGTGGAACGAGGAGCTGCGCGCACGCACGGCGACGCTGCACAGGGCCGCGGGGTCGAGTCGCGCGGAGACCGCGACTGCCAGCCTGGAACTGTCGCGCTTGCTCGAACGGGCCGGCGCGCGCCTCGAGCAGCAACCGCTCTCCGTCGAGCAGAAGCGAGCGGTGCTGCGTGCGCTCGTGGCAGGCGCACGCCAGGGCGACTATCCCGATTATGTCGCGGCGGAGCAGGCGGCGATGGCCGTGGTGCTGCTGCTCGCGGAATCCGGCCGGGATCGGTCGCTCAAGCCGGAGATCGACGCGCTGTTCGCGGCGCTCGCGCAGGACGATCGCTACGACGCCGCCCGCTTCGAGAAATTGATGGAGCGCGTGAAAGAGTGACGCACGTCACACTCGGCTGAGGCGCGATCTACGCGCAGAGTCGGAGGAATTTACAGCGCGCGCGCTGCCGTGCGCGGCGTTGCATCGCAAGCCCTTGATTGAGGCGCGCGTTCGCCAGCCGGTACCGCGCTTGCATCTGGAAGCGAAAGGCGAACGTTCAGGGGATCAAGAAAGCGATGCAGGCTCAAAGGGACCTGGTGCTGAGTCAACTGCGCGGTGTGCGCCTGGTAGGCCCAGGGGTGGTGAGTGATCGGCGAGGACGCGCGGATCGGCGGCGGCTCTCGCTGTGGTCAGTGCTCTATGGCGGGTTTCGTCCGCGACGGCGCGACGTTCGTCGCACCAACGATGGGGCGCTTCCGGTCGTGGACTGGCACGAGGCGCACCTCCTGGCAGTGGCGATCGGCATTCTGCTGCTCTGCTGCGCCGATGCGTTTCTCACGCTGAACCTGCTGGTGCTCGGCGCGCACGAGGCCAATCCGGTGATGGCGCGCCTCATCTACACGGATGTCACGCTGTTCGCGGCCGTCAAGATGGGCCTGACCGGAGTAGGCGTGCTGGTCCTGGTCTTGCTGGCTCGCTATCGCCTGTTCGGGCGCTTGCCCGTGGTGACCGCGCTCTACACCGCTCTGGTGGCCTACTGCGTCCTCGTGATCTACGAGCTCGGCCTGCTGTTCCATTTGAGCTGATCGACCCCATCCTTCCTTTCGGGCGCGCCGGCGTCCGGAATGTCCTCTGCGGGCTCTTTCCGCTACACTACCGCGCCCGTTGACCGGACCCCGGTTTCGCGTGCAGCCGGTTGATTTGCAAGGCCTATCTCCACACATGAGCGAGTCCCTGAGCGACCAATACGCCACGACGCCCCTCTCAGGGGGTAACGCCCCCTTCGTCGAATCGCTGTACGAACAGTTCCTGGCCGATCCCGCTTCCGTCGATCCGCAGTGGCGCGAGTACTTCGAGCGCCTGCGCGGCGACACCCCACAGGGCGAGACCCCTCACGGGCCGCTGCGGGCGGCACTCCTGCAACGCTCACAGCGACCGCGCGCGAGTGCGCCGGGCTCGCCGGGCGACGACCGGCACGAGGCGAGCGCGAAGCAGGGTGCGGTCTCGCGACTGATCCAGGTCTATGCCAACCGGGGGCACCTCGTTGCCAAGCTGGATCCCCTGGGCCTCATGCAGCGCCCCACGGTCCGCGTGCTCGACATCGAGTACTTCGGGCTGAGCGCGGCGGATCTCGAGACCGAGTTCTTCACTGGCAGCCGCGTCGAGCAGGCGGTGCCGCGTTTCATGAAGCTCAAGGACATCCTCGAGCAACTGCAATACATCTATTGCGACACCATCGGCGCGGAGTTCGCGCACGTCTCCGATTCCGACGAGCGTCTGTGGCTCCAGGACCGCTACCAGGAAGGGCGCGTCCTGCGGCGCTTCAGCGCTGAGGAAAAGCGCGGCATCCTCTGGCAACTCACCGCGGCGGAAGGGCTCGAGCGCTACCTGCACACCAAGTACGTCGGCCAGAAGCGCTTTTCGCTCGAAGGCGGCGACAGCCTGATCCCGCTCGTCGACGACCTCATCCAGCAGGGCGGTGTTGCGGGGGTGGAAGAAAGCGTCATCGGCATGGCGCACCGCGGCCGTCTCAACGTGCTCGTGAACATCCTCGGCAAGGAGCCGAGCATCCTGTTCTCCGAGTTCGAAGGGCACTACGACGCCAACCACATGAGGGGCTCGGGCGACGTCAAGTATCACAAGGGTTTCTCGGCGGACCTGAAGACGCCCGGCGGCAACCTGCACGTCGCGCTCGCCTTCAATCCTTCGCACCTCGAAGTGGTGAACCCGGTCGTCGAAGGCTCGGTGCGCGCGCGCCAGGAACGGCGCGGCGATGCGTCGGGCGACAAGGTGGTGCCGATCCTGATCCACGGCGATGCCGCGTTCGCGGGGCAGGGCGTCGTGATGGAGACGCTGCAGCTGTCGCAGGCGCGCGGCTTCTATACCGGCGGCACGGTGCACGTCATCGTGAACAACCAGGTGGGCTTCACCACCAGCGATCCGCGCGACGCGCGTTCCACGCTGTACTGCAGCGACGTCGCCAAGATGATCGAGGCACCGATCTTCCACGTGAACGGCGACGATCCGGAGGCCGTGGTGTTCGTGACGCGCCTCGCGCTCGAATACCGCATGCGCTTTCACAAGGACATCGTCATCGACCTGGTGTGCTATCGCCGCCACGGGCACAACGAGGCGGACGAGCCGGCGGCGACGCAGCCGATGATGTACCAGGTGATCCGCAAGCACCCGACGGCGCGCAAGATCTACGCCGACCGCCTCGTCGCCGAAGGCGTGATCACCGACGCCGAAGCGAGCGAAATGGTGGAGCAGTACCGCCGCGGGCTCGACGAGGGCAAGCCGCAGGCGCGCGCCTCGCTGGGCCTGATCGGCAACAAGTACACCGTCGACTGGTCTCGTTACGTGAACGCGGACTGGCACGAGAGCGTGCGCACGTCGATCGATCTCGAGACGCTGCGGGCGTTGGGCAAGGTCCTCACCACGGTGCCGGCGGACATCACGGCGCATCCGCGCGTCGCGCAGGTAATCGCCAATCGTGAAAAAATGT
>DASTQG010000259.1:0-2967 GCA_035761885.1 Steroidobacteraceae bacterium
CGTGAGGAGTTTGGCCCGCCACGCGCGGGATCCGGCGGGGTTCTCGCTCGCAAACTCGGCCGGAACTATACGAGTTTGCTCGCGAGACCCCGCCACCTCGCGCGTGGCGGACCAAGCGCCCGCACCGGCGTCGCGCCTTTCCGAAACTCTTGGCACGCGCACAAGCCGTCGGGACCCCGAAGCGAACGCGTAAGTTCCGGCGGCGCGAGCGACGGGGCCCCGACGGCGCAGTGCGTGCGTTGGTGTGATTTGGAGAGAGGGAACGCGCGGAAGGCTACGCCAGCTTCTTGACCGCCTGGATCGCGATTGAGGACATGCCTTCGCCACCCGCCGTCACGTAGCGGCGGATCTCCTCGCGCATCCGCGGTTCCCAGAACTTCTTCATGTGCCCGGCAACCTGCTCCGCCGCGGCAGCCGGGTCCGGGTCCGAGCCGAAGAAGTTCGCGATGTCATTGGCCATCGCGACCAGGCGCTGGACGTTCATTGCGCTGGCGCCTTCAGCCGACGGACGCCGACGCACCCTTGCGGGTCGTGCGCGTCGCACGGGCACGCTCGCGCCAGGCGTCCGGCTGGGTGACCTTCGCGACCTCGACGGCCGTCACCTTGTACTCGGGGCAGTTGGTCGCCCAGTCGGAATTTTCCGTCGTCACGAGGTTGACCCCGGACTCCGGGAAGTGGAACGTCGTATAGACGACGCCGCGCGCGATGCGACGCGTGAGCGCCGCGTGCACGACGATCTCGCCGGCGCGGCTCGCGACGCCCACGAGGTCGCCGTGCTTGATGCCGCGCGCCTCCGCGTCGTCGGGGTGCATCTCGAGGACGTCTTCCTTGTTGAAGACGAGGTTCTTGGTGCGGCGTGTCTGCGTGCCGACGTTGTACTGGTACAGCACCCGGCCGGTCGTCAGCAGGAGCGGATAGCGGCTCGTCGAGCGCTCCGCGGTCGCGACGTACTCGGTGCGGTAGAACTTGCCCTTGCCGCGCACGAAGCTGCCGACGTGCATGGTCGGCGTGCCCTCGGGCGCCTTCTCGTTGCAGGGCCACTGAATGCTCCCAAGACGGTCGAGCTTTTCGAAGCTCACGCCGTTGAACGTCGGAGTCAGGCGCGCGATCTCGTCCATGATCTCGGATGGGTGCGCGTAGTGCATCGGATAGCCGAGTGCCTGGGAGAGGCGCATCGTGACTTCCCAGTCCGCGAGCCCGGCGAGCGGCTCCATGACCTTGCGCACGCGCGAGATGCGCCGTTCCGCGTTGGTGAACGTGCCGTCCTTCTCGAGGAAGGAGGCGCCTGGCAGGAAAACGTGCGCGTAGCGCGCGGTCTCGACCAGGAAAAGGTCCTGCACGACGACGCATTCCATCGCGGAAAGCGCAGCGGCCACGTGGCTCGTGTTGGGGTCCGACTGGGCGAAGTCCTCGCCCTGGATGTAGAGCGCGCGGAAGCTGCCGTCGAGGGCCGCCTCGAACATGTTAGGGATACGAAGCCCGGGCTCGTCGGCAATCGAAACCTGCCAGGCAGACTCGAACTGGCCGCGCGTGACGGCGTCCGACACGTGCCTGTAGCCCGGCAGCTCGTGCGGGAAAGAGCCCATGTCGCACGAGCCCTGCACGTTGTTCTGGCCGCGCAGCGGATTCACGCCCACGCCCTCGCGGCCGAGGTTACCGGTCGCCATCGCGAGGTTCGCGATGCCCATCACCATGGTCGTGCCCTGGCTGTGCTCGGTCACGCCGAGGCCGTAGTAGATCGCGCCGTTCGCGCCGGCTGCGTACAGGCGCGCCGCCTCGCGAACGAGCTGCGCGGGCACGCCGCTGATCGACTCCATCGCCTCGGGCGAGTGTCGCGGGTCGGCGATGAAATCCTTCCACTCCTGGTAGGACTTCGTCTCGCAGCGCTCGAGGGCGTAGTCGTCCTTCGTGAGACCTTCCGTAACGACCACGTGCGCGAGCGCGTTGATGATCGCGACGTTCGTGCCTGGCCGCAGCTGGAGGTGATATGCGGCCTCGATGTGCGGGGTCCGGACGAGGTCGATGGCGCGCGGGTCGATGACGATGAGCTTCGCGCCCTGGCGCAGGCGGCGCTTGAGCTGCGAGCCGAACACGGGGTGGCCGTCAGTCGGGTTCGCGCCGACCACGATGATGACGTCCGCTTTCTGCACCGACGTGAAAGCCTGCGTGCCGGCGGACTCCCCGAGCGTGTGCTTGAGGCCGTAGCCGGTCGGCGAATGGCAGACGCGCGCGCAGGTGTCGACATTGTTGGTCAGGAGTGCGGCGCGCACCAGCTTCTGGACGAGGTAGGTCTCCTCGTTCGTGCAACGTGACGACGTGATGCCGCCGACCGAGTTCCTCCCGTACTTCTGCTGGATGCGGCGGAACTCGCGCGCGGTGTACTCGAAGGCTTCCTCCCAGCTCACCTCGCGCCACGGGTCGGTGATGCGCGCGCGGATCATGGGCTTCGTCACGCGATCCTGGTGCGTTGCGTAACCGTAGGCGAAACGTCCCTTGATGCAGGCGTGGCCCTGGTTCGCGGCGCCGGCGCGGTTCGGGACCATGCGGATGACCTGTTCTTCCTTGACCTCGGCCTTCAAGGAGCAGCCGACGCCGCAGTAGCCGCAGGTCGTCGTGACCGCCTTTTGCGGCTGGCCCATGGAAGCCAGCGACTTTTCGCTGAGCGCCGCAGTCGGGCAGGCCTCGACGCAGGCGCCGCAGGACACGCACTCGGAGGCGAGGAAGGGCTGGTGCTCGCTGGCCGACACGCGCGAGCCGAAGCCGCGGCCCTCGATCGTGAGGGCGAGGGTGCTCTGCGTCTCGTCGCAGGCGCGCACGCAGCGCGAGCAGACGATGCACAGGTCCGGGTTGAAGTCGAAATACGGGTTGCTGACGTCCGGCGCCGCGCCGCGCTGCGTCCTGCCGGGCGCCCAGCGCGAGCCGGTGACGCCCGTGACGGCGGCCGCATCCTGCAATTCACAATGCCCG
>DASTQG010000260.1:0-6933 GCA_035761885.1 Steroidobacteraceae bacterium
TGCAGGCCCGTGGTCGGCTCGTCGAACAGGAACAGCTTGCTTGTGGCGGGGACGTAGAGGGCTTTCTGCGGCGTGCGCTGGCGGTCGCTCTTCGCGGTTTCGGCCAGATGCCCCGCGAGCTTGAGGCGTTGTGCTTCGCCGCCGGAGAGCGTCGGCACTGGCTGCCCGAGCTTCATGTATTCCAGGCCCACGTCCACGAGCGGCTGCAGTCGCGCCACGACGTCGGCATGGCGCGCGAAGAACGCGAGCGCCT
Source organism: Steroidobacteraceae bacterium (assembly GCA_035761885.1). Classification (GTDB taxonomy): domain Bacteria; phylum Pseudomonadota; class Gammaproteobacteria; order Steroidobacterales; family Steroidobacteraceae; genus DASTQG01. The sequence goes on from DASTQG010000260.1 coordinate 254, forward strand.
GGCTCACCGTCAGATCGAGAACGTCCGCGATGCTGAGTGCTTCGCCCGTGGCGCCCTCGAACCGGATCTGCAGCGTTTCGGAGCGGTAGCGCCGGCCATCGCAGTCCGGGCAGCGCAGGTAGACGTCGGAGAGGAACTGCATCTCCACGTGCTCGAAGCCGTTGCCGCCGCAGGTGGGGCAGCGCCCGGTGCCGGAATTGAAACTGAAAGTCCCGGCCGTGTAAGCGCGCTCGCGCGCCAGGGGCTCGCGCGCGAACAGATCGCGGATCGCATCGAAGGCGCCGACGTAGCTGGCCGGGTTCGAGCGCGTGCTGCGTCCGATCGGCGTCTGATCCACCAGCACCACTTCGTCGATGCGCTGCGCGCCTTCCACCGCGGTGTGCTCGCCCGGCGCCTCCGTGGGCTTGCCCTTCGCCTTGCGCAGAGCTGCGTGCAGCACATCGTGCACCAGCGTCGACTTGCCGGAGCCCGAGACACCAGTGACGCAGACGAGCGCATGCAACGGGAAGCGCACGTCGATGTTCTTGAGGTTGTGCTCTCGCGCACCGCGCACCGTGATGCAGTCGGTGAGATCCGGGGGCGCCGTGGATTCCACGCCAGTGTCCGCGCGACGTCGCCCGAGCAGGTAGTCGGCGGTGAGCGAGCCGCGCGCGCTGCCCAGGTCGGCGGCAGGCCCGTAGAAGACGACCTCTCCGCCGCGCTCGCCCGGGCCCGGTCCCAGGTCGAGGATGCGATCGGCGGCGAGCATCACCTGCGGATCGTGCTCCACGACCACGAGCGAGTTGCCGGCATCGCGCAGGCGACGCATGACCTCGATGACGCGGCCCATGTCGCGCGGATGCAGGCCGATGGATGGCTCGTCCAGCACGAACAGGGTATTCACCAGCGAAGTACCGAGCGCGGTGGTCAGGTTGATGCGCTGGACCTCGCCGCCCGACAGCGTGCGCGACTGGCGGTCGAGCGTTAAGTATCCGAGCCCGACATCGCAGAGAAAGCCGAGCCGAGTGCGGATCTCGCCCAGCAGCAGGTCGGCTGCCTCGTCAAGCGGCTGCGGCAGCTCGAGCCGGGAGAAGAAATCGCGCGTGCGAGAGATCGGCAGCAGAACGAGGTCGTGCAACGTAAGACCGGGCAGCGTATCGAGTGTCGCCGCCGGCCATTGCGCTCCCGCCGGACGGAAACGCGACCCGGCGCCGAGCGCGCGATCCGCATCCTGGCGGCTGCCGAGCCGCCACAGGAGTGCATCGGACTTAAGGCGCGCACCGGCGCAGGCGTCGCACGGCGTGTAGGCGCGATACTTCGAGAGCAGCACGCGGATGTGCATGCGATAGCTCTTGGTCTCCAGCCACGCGAAGAAACGCCGCGCCCCGTACCACAGCTTGTCTTCCCAGCTGCCTTCGCCCTCGATCACCCAGCGCCGGTGCTTCGCGCTCAGCTCGCGCCAGGGCACATCCAGAGGAACGTCGCGCTTCTTCGCATAGCGCACCAGGTCGTCCTGGCACTCCCGATAGGATTCGGTCTGCCACGGCCGCACCGCCCCGCCGCGCAGTGTCTTCGACTCGTCCGGGATCACCAGGCCATAGTCGATGCCGATGACGCGTCCAAAACCGCGGCAGGTTTCGCACGCGCCCAGCGGCGAATTGAACGAGAAGGTATGCGGGGCGGGCTCCTGGTAGTGGATGTCGCAGTCCGCGCAATGCAGGTCGGTGGAGAAGCGCCAGGTCATCGCCGCTGGCGCGCCGCCTTCCTCGGTCAGGATCGCCGCGTCCACGCGGCCGCGACCGACGCGCAACGCCGCTTCGATGGCTTCGAGCACGCGTGCGCGATCGCCGCTGCACACCCGCAGGCGATCTTGGGTGACCCGCAGCGTATGTTCGCCGGCCGGCTCGATGCGTGTGTAACCCTGTTTTCCGAGCAGGTCGCGGACTTCCTCGGCCGCAAAGTTCGCCGGCACCGGCACGGGGAAACTGATCGCGACGCGCGGGTCGCCCGCCGCCTCGCAACGCGCGTGCAGGGTTTCGTAGATGCTCTGCGCGGAATCGCGCCGGACCGGAGCGCCGCAGTTGCGGCAGAAGAGGTGCGCGGCGCGCGCGAACAGGAGCTTCAGATGGTCGTTGAGCTCGGTCATCGTGCCGACCGTGGAGCGCGAGGTGCGCACCGGGTTGGTCTGGTCGATCGCGATGGCGGGCAGGATGCCCTCGATGCGCTCGACCTGCGGCTTGTCCATGCGGTCGAGGAACTGGCGCGCGTACGGCGAGAAGGTCTGCACGTAGCGCCGCTGACCTTCCGCGTACAGCGTATCGAACACGAGCGATGACTTGCCCGAGCCCGACACGCCCGTGACGACCACCAGCTCGTTCAGAGGCACGCGCAGCGAAAGATTCTTGAGGTTGTTCTGCCGCGCGCCGTGCACGACGATGGCTTCATCGCCACTGTCCTGGAACGGCTCGGCGCTGACGCGGGGCTCGATGGCCGCCGCGCCCGATTCATCGTCGAAAGCAGTCAGAACGGGCGGTCTTTGGCCCATGCACAGGTCCGCGTGAAGTGAACGAACGGGGAGAGTGGGCACTCTACCAGCGGTCCGACGACAATGGCATCCGGTCCTTCGGGCAGGTGCGGAAAGTTATGACCTCAAAGCGTCCTGGCGGTTTCGTTTTGCCGCTCATGTTCCTGTTATCTACGACTTTTGCATCGACCCCGCCCTCACAGGAGGCACCCGACGACACGCTCGATGCGCTCTGGGCGGCTCTGTCGCACGAGCCGCTCGCAGGGGCCGACGCCGCCCGCCTGCGCGAAATTTTTCATCCCGACGCGCGTGTCTTCGCGTTGCGCTTCGAGGACGGCCAGCCGCGCGTCGTGGTGCGCAGTGCCGAGGAGTTCATCGCGCGGCAGGCCGAAGCAGAAAAGACGGGCTTCTACGAGCGCGAGATATTCCGCTCCGTGAGGACGTACGGAGATTTCGCGCATGCGCTCAGCACGGTGGAGTCTCGTACCGACCGCGATGCACCGCAGGCGAGCTTCGTCGGTGTGAACAGCCTGCAGCTTGCGCGCGAGGACGGACGCTGGCGCATCCTCAGCCTGTACTTCTCGCAGGAGAAACCGGGAGTGCCCATCCCGGCGGACTGGCGCGCCGCGTCCTTTACTTATCCCGGCCCTGCCGCTCCGGCATTGCAGTAGTGCGCGTGAGCCGAGCAGAATCGGTGCCGGACGCAACAAGAACCACAAGGGGAAATCGATGAAGAGAGTTTTCGCGGGCGCCGCGCTCCTGGCGCTGTGCGGCGTTTGTCATGCCGCCGCGCCCTACGCCGGTCAGCAGGCGCGTCCGATCAAGGCCCTCTCGCAGCAGGAAGTCGCCGAGATCCAGGCGGGCAAGGGAATGGGCCTGGCGAAGGCGGCCGAGCTCAATGGTTATCCGGGACCCCTGCACGTCATCGAGAACGCCGAGGCGCTCGCGTTGTCGCAGGACCAGCTCTTGCGCTCGCAGGAAATCTTCGACGCCATGAAGACGCGCGCGATCGAGGTGGGCGCCGAGCTCCTGCAGGCCGAGCGCGACCTGGACGCCCTGTTCCGTGAGCGCCGCGCCGAGCGCGCACCAATGATCGCGGCCCTGCGGCGCATCGGCGAGCTGCAGGCGCAGTTGCGCGGGATTCACCTGCAGGCGCACGTCGACCAGGTGGCGCTGCTCGACGATGCGCAGCTCGAGAAATATTCAGAGCTGCGTGGCTATGGCGACGCGTCGTCGCACGACGCCGGACGCGCGCATCACTGAGGCATGACGGAGGACCTTCATGATCACGTCCTGGATCGTCGCCTGGGGACACCTGCTCGCGCTCGCCATCGGGTTCGGCGCCGTCTGGAGTCGTCGCACCGCGCTGGTCGGTACGCTCGATGATGCAGGCATCCGCCGGGTGCTCACCGCCGACACCTGGTGGGGCGTCGCGGCGCTGGTCTGGGTGGGGACCGGGCTGGTCCGGCTGATGGGCGACACCGACAAGGTGACGGACTATTACCTGGAGAACTGGATGTTCTGGGCGAAGATGGCGTCGTTCCTCGTCATCGTGCTGCACGAGATCCGGCCGGCCATCACGTTCGTCGGCTGGCGCAGGGCCCTGCGCGCCGGCCAGCGACCGGATACCTCGCGCGCCGCCCGCATCGCGACGGTGAGCGCCATCCAGGCATTCCTGGTGATCGTGATGGTCGCGCTCGCAACCGCGATGGCCCGCGGCTGGGGCGCCATGCCCTGAAAAGGGGACAGTCCCCTTTTTTTAGCAAATCGGTGCCGGGTTTGCGGAATTGATGGTTGAAAAAGGGGACTGTCCCCTTTTTCTCAGAGGCCACTCTTCAAAGGATGTAGCGGCTCAGGTCTTCGTCTTTCGCGAGCTCGCCGAGGTGCTTGTCGACGTAGGCACCGTCGATGCGCAGGGTCTGGCCTCTGAGCTCCACCGCTTCGAAGGACGTCGATTCGAGCAGGCGCTCCATCATCGTGTGCAGGCGTCGCGCGCCGATGTTCTCGGTGCGCTCGTTGACCTGGAACGCGATCTCCGCGATGCGGCGCACGCCGCTCGGCTCGAATGCGACCTCCATGCCCTCGGTGGCCAGCAGCGCCTTGTATTGCGTGCACAGCGACGCATCGGGCTCGGTGAGGATGCGCTGCAAGTCCTCGACCTCGAGCGCGCCCAGCTCCACGCGGATCGGCAGGCGGCCCTGCAGCTCCGGGATCAGGTCGGAGGGCTTGGCCATGTGGAACGCCCCCGAGGCGATGAACAGGATGTGATCGGTCTTCACCATGCCGTACTTGGTGCTGACGTTGCTGCCCTCGATCAGGGGCAGCAGGTCGCGTTGCACGCCCTCGCGCGACACATCGGCCCCGTGCGTTTCCTGCCGGCGCGCCACCTTGTCGATCTCGTCGATGAACACGATGCCGTTCTGCTCGGCGTTCGTGAGCGCGCGTGATTTCAGCTCCTCCTCGTTGATCATCTTGGAGGCTTCCTCATCGACCAGCAGGTGCATCGCATCCTTGATCTTGAGCTTGCGGGCCTTCGTGCGCCCGCCGCCGAGGTTCTGGAACATCGACTGCAGCTGCTGCGTCATCTCCTCCATGCCGGGAGGAGCCATGATCTCCACGCCGATCGGCAGGGAGCGCACCTCGATCTCGACTTCGCGGTCATCGAGCTGGCCTTCGCGCAGCATCTTGCGGAATTTCTGCCGCGTCTCCGCATCGCGCGGCTGCGCGGGCTCGTCGGTGGAGAAGCCCATGTTGCGCGGCTTGGGCAGCAGGATGTCGAGCACGCGATCTTCGGCCGCATCCGCCGCGCGCGAGCGCACCTTCTCCACTTCCTGCTCGCGCGTCATTTTCACCGCGACGTCCATGAGGTCCTTCACGATGCTGTCCACGTCGCGGCCGACGTAGCCGACCTCGGTGAACTTGGTGGCCTCCACCTTCACGAACGGCGCGTTCGCGAGCTTGGCGAGGCGGCGCGCGATCTCGGTCTTGCCGACCCCCGTGGGCCCGATCATGAGAATGTTCTTCGGTGTGATCTCGTTGCGCAGCGGCTGCTCGACCTGCAGGCGCCGCCAGCGGTTGCGCAGGGCTATGGCTACGGCGCGCTTGGCGTCGGACTGGCCGACGATGTGCTTGTCGAGCTCCTGGACGATTTCAGCGGGGGTGAGGGCGTGGGCAGTGGTCTCGGGCATGGGTCGGGAATCTCGTGGCGGAAGGTGGGAAGAGGCTGGCCGCCGGCGTTCAGGCCGGCTTGAGCTCTTCGATCACGATCTGTCGATTGGTATAGATGCAGATGTCGGCCGCGATGTTCAACGCGCGCTCGACGATATCGCGCGCGCCGAGCTCGGTGTTCTCGAGCAACGCGCGGGCCGCAGCCTGGGCGAACGGCCCGCCAGAACCCACGGCCAGCAGCGGGTGCTCGGGCTCGATGACGTCGCCGTTGCCGGACACGACGAACGAGCTTGTCGCATCGGCCACGACCAGCAGTGCCTCGAGCCGACGCAGGAAGCGGTCGGTGCGCCAGTCCTTGGCGAGCTCGATCGCGGCGCGCGTGAGATTGCCGTATTTCTCCAGCTTGCCCTCGAAGCGCTCGAAGAGCGTAAAGGCGTCGGCCGTGCCGCCGGCAAAACCGGCCAGTACCTTGCCGTTGTAAAGGCGGCGCACCTTGCGGGCGTTGCCCTTCATGACGGTGTTACCGAGGGTGACCTGGCCATCGCCGCCGAGGGCGACGGCGCCGTTACGTCGCACGGCGAGAATCGTCGTGCCGTGAAAATTCAGTGCGTCGGACATGTCAGCGCTTGCGTCGGGCCCGGGGGTGGGAAGCGTCGTATATCCGGGCCAGGTGCTGGAAATCAAGGTGCGTATAGATCTGGGTTGTACTGATATTGGCGTGTCCCAGAAGTTCCTGCACGCCCCTGAGGTCGCCGCTGGATTCCAGCAGGTGGCTGGCGAAGGAATGGCGGAACAGATGCGGGTGCACGCGCACACCCAGCCCCCGCCGGCGTGCCCAACGCTCGATGCGACGCTGCACGGCACGCGGCCCGAGGCGCCGGCCGTTGCGTCCCACGAAGACCGCCGTCTCCTCGGGCGGCGCGATCGCCGCTCGCGCCTTCAGCCAGGTCCTGAGTGCCGTGCGCGCCTGGGCGCCGACGGGCACCACGCGCTGCTTGTTGCCCTTGCC
>DASTQG010000261.1:0-4148 GCA_035761885.1 Steroidobacteraceae bacterium
TGTGACCGTCAGGTTGATGCCGACTTCCTGGCGCGGAATGCAGATCTGGCCGCCGATGTGCGCGCCCAGTGCTTCCGTGAGCACGTTGCGTTTGCGGGTCACCTCGCGGCGCAGCGTGCGCAGATGAGATGCCAGCAGCCCGCCTTCGATGAACTCCGCGAGAGCGGGCTGCGCGCACACCGGCATCGGACCGGATTGCTGCGCGCGCACCGCGACGATCAGCTGCGCCAGCCGTTCGGGCGCGACGATGTACCCGACGCGCAAACCCGGAAAGGTGAGCTTGGAGAAACTGCCCACGGCGACCACCGCGCCGCTGCTGTCGAGGCTCATCAGCGAGGTCAGCGGACGACCTGCGAAGCGAATCTCGCTGTCGTATTCGTCTTCGATGATGAGTGCTCCCGCCTGGCGTGCCCACGCCAGCAGTGCGAGGCGACGCGGCAGGCTCAGGGCCACACCGAGTGGATACTGTCGCGAAGGCGTGACGATCGCGAGCCGTGCGGCGGGCGCGAGCGCACGACCAGCGCCCACGTCGATGCCTTCTTCGTCGACGGGCACGGGCACGACGCGCAGTCCCTCGCGCATGAGCGTGCGCCGCGCCACGGCATACCCCGGATCTTCCATCCACGCCTGCACGCCGCCGACGCGTCGCTCAGGTGTGAGCGCTCGGACGATGAGCTGCAGCGCATCGTCATTGCCCGAGGTGACGATCACCTGCTCCGGCGTGCACACGATGCCGCGCAGGCCGAAGAGATAGCGCGCGATTGCCTCGCGCAACGCAGGCAGGCCCGCGGCCTCCACGTTACCCGCAGCCGCGAAGCCTTCGCGCCGCCAGCCGCGCGCGAGCAGCTTGGCCCATACCGCGTGCGGAAAGAGAGCGGCATCGAACGAGCCGCTGTCGAATGGAACCGAACCCGAGTGTGCAATCGGCGTGCGCGCGCGCGTCGCAGTCCAGGCCTTGCGACTGCCCGTCGCGATCGCGGCCCCCAACTCGCGCACGTACTGACCCGAACCACGACGCCCCTCGAGGTACCCTTCCGCGGCGAGCTGCGCGTAGGCATTGAGGGGCACGGTGCGCGAGATCGACAGTTCCTCGGCGAGTCTGCGCGTGGAAGGCAGCCGCGCGCCCGGTGCCAGCCGGCCGTTGAGGATGCGCTCGCGGATCTGCAGGTACAGCTGGCGACCGAGCGTCTCGGCTCCCTGGCGCTCGAGCGAGAGGGTGAGTAACGCGAGCGCGCCGTGCGCGGGCCGACGCCGCGCGAAGTGGTCACTTCGCTTCGGCATGGATTGGATATTTCGAGTAACCACCTGGACAGTATACTCGCAGCCGGTCTCCCGGTTGCGAGTCCACATGAGGGTTGCTGCCTCGACGCCCGCGCGTCGCATCCGCGTCCGGCGTTTTCCGGAACGCGCGCGTTACGAACGCGCGGCGCTCGACCCGATCCTCGACGCGGGACTGCTGTGCCACGTCGGCTTCGTCTTCGAGGGCAGCCCCGTCGTCATTCCGACGCTCTACTGGCGCGAGGCGGACCACGTGTATTGGCACGGCTCGACCGCGAGCCGCATGCTGCGCGCCCTGCCCGGCTGCGAGGTCTGCATCACCGTCACGCATCTCGACGGTCTCGTGCTGACGCGCTCTGCGTTCCATCATTCGGCGAACTATCGCTCCGCCGTCCTCTTCGGCCGCGCCGAGAACGTCGAGGATCCGAAGGAGCGCCTCGCTCAGCTCGAGCGCATGACCGAGACGTTGTTTCCGGGACGCTGGCCGCAGCTGCGGCCGGTCAAGCATCGCGAGCTCGGAGCGACGCGCGTGCTGCGCCTGCGCATCGGCGAATTCTCGGTGAAATCGCGCTCCGGTCCGCCGCAGGAAGACGCGCGCGACCTGAAATGGCCGGTGTGGGCGGGCGTGATCCCGCTCGCGCTGCGCGCGGGCTCGCCGCAGCCGGACGAAGTAGCTCGCGCGTCGAAGGCCAGCGGCCCGGCGTTCCGCAAGCTCAAGGAGTGACGCCGCCTCGCGCGCGGCAGGGGTGTCACTGCGTGTCGACGTCCGGCGCGGGCACCGAATGATGCTCGTGCACGAACGTCCAGCCGCCTTCCTGCCGCCGCAAGATCACGGTCAGGCGGACGGGGAACGTATCGTGCGACGGTCCGCAACGCAGCAGCCCGAACGCGCACGCGAGATCGCCGTCGGCGACGATTTGCATCTGCTCGATGTCGAACGAGCCACCGCTTGACGGGAAGTGCCGGAAGAACAGCTCCCAGGATTCCCGGTACCTGGCCAGGCCGCTCCACTGCTCGGGCGGCGGCACGTCGAACATCACGATGTCCGCAGCGTGATGCGCGAGCACTCCCTCGAGATCGCGCGCGCGGACGGCGCGCGTCCAGGATTCCAGCCGCTCGCGCACCTGGGCCTCGGCGGTGCTGGTACTTCTTTCAACCATGTCGCTGCTCCTTCGATAGCCTCGTCCGAAGGACGCGCGCAGCGTGGCTCCTCCGACATCGGCGTGACGATCGCTCTGGTCAGGCACCGCCCCACTTCGCGAGGTTCAGGAACTCGCGCCGCGTGCGCGGACCGTAGGTGCGGAAGGAAGGGTTGGGCCGCTCGTTCGCGACCCGTTCGCGCGCGACCGCATCGCCGATGGTGCGCTGCTGGAGGTTCGGGATGGAGAGCTTGTATGGCTTCGCGGCGTTGGTGGCGAACACCTTCTGACGCAGTGCCGGCGTGATCTCCGGATAACCGTGCTTGTCGCGCAGCTCCGGCGCGATCTGGAACGAGCGGAACGCCTGGATCTGATCCTGCGGTGAGCCGTACCAGATGGAATCGGTGCCCCACAGCACGTTGTCGTGGCCCACGTGCTTGAACAGCTTGCCCAGCGCGTGCGCCGCTTCGTCGGGCTTGCGCAGCGCGAGGAAACGCCACGTCGAGCCCAGCTCCGCGTACACGTTCGCGTTCGGCTTGACGTCCGCCTTCTGCAGCGAAGTGACGAGCGCATCGATGCCGTCGGTGCGCGCCGGGTCGTAGGGGCCTTCGGCCTCGCCGTCCGGCACCCAGCCGGAGTGATAGATCAGGAAGTTCACGTCCGGAAAGCGCTTCGCGATCGGCCCGATGTCGGCGCACGTGGAGTGCTCGTAGCTCTCGCGGCCGAAAGGGATGCCCTTGTGGATGCAGATGTTCTTCACGCCGAGCTGGCGCGCACGCTCCACGAAGCGGATGCCCGCCTCGTCCGTCATGAAGAAGCCGCGACCGCCCGGACCGAACTGCGTATAGGTCTTCCAGGCGACCACGCCGAACTGCTTGAGCCGTTCCATGTCCTCGATGTCGCCGGGCTGATTCGGGTTCACGCGGCCGTGCAGCATGAGCCGGTGCGTGCCTTCGAGGCGCTCGACGATGTCGCGCGTCGCGGCCGCCTCCTCGATGGTGAGCGGCTCGCGATCCTTCTGCGACGGCACGAACGACAGCACCATCATGTCGGTGTCGGAGTCCAGGAACACGTCCTTGATGAACTCCTGCGAACCGAGGCAACGCAGGTAGGCGCGCTCGCCTTGCGCGTTGGCGAGCCCGCACGCGGCCTTGGGCATCTGGCTGAGCGGACGCGCGCCCGCGGGGACGCGCTTCAGCCACGCGCCGTCGGGATTCACGAAGTGTCCCTGCACGTCGAAGATGAATTCGCGCTTGCCGAGCTCGGCCGCGGCGAGCTCGCCATCGAGCGCGGCCTCGGCGGATAGCTCGAAGAAGCCGCCGGTGCGACCGGCGGCCGCGTGCACGCTGTTGAAAGCGAGCAGCGTCGATGCGGCACCACAGGTGGAGACCAGGAACTCGCGCCGCGACTTACCGAGCCGCCGCGCGTTGCGCGAGGCAGTCTCGTCGGCGAGCGCGTTAGCGCGTCGCAGCGTCGCATCCAGCGGGATCGGCGAGAATTCGCCATTGGAGGTGGAGTCGAGCTTGATCGGAAGGCGGCGGCCTTCGGGGTCGACATCGAACACGGGCGTCACCTCCATGCCGGTAGACGCCCGCAAGCGTAGCCCAGACGGTGCCGGGTTTGCGTTATTTGAAAAGGGGACATTCACATTTTCCGCCCCAACGGCGGGGCGGAAAATGTGAATGTCCCCTTTTCAACGCAACCCCGGCGCCGTCTAGTACAGCATCTCGC
>DASTQG010000262.1:0-3237 GCA_035761885.1 Steroidobacteraceae bacterium
CTGAAACGACAGACCGAATGGATCGCGAAGATGACGGGCACCAAGCGCGCGCTGCTGCAGGATCGCGTGCCGGCGGCGCAGCTCATCAAGACGTGGAACGTTCCAGGCTGGAGCAGCCGCGACCTGACCCTGCTGCAGCTCGTCGGCAAGGTGCTCACCGAAGGCAAGAACAGCCGTCTCTTCAAGAGGCTGGTATTCACGGATCAGCTGGCCGCGGACGTGCAGGCGACGGTCGGTCCGTTCGAGATCGGCTCGCAGTTTCAGATCATCGCGCTCGCGAACCCCGGCGTGGATATCGCCACGCTGGAACGCGCGGTGGACGAAGAGCTCGCCGCGTTCCTTCTGCAGGGCCCGACCCCCGAGGAGCTCGAACGCCTCAAGAGCCGCACGTACGCCGCGCAGATCCGGGCACTGGAACGCATCGACGGTGGCAGCGGCAAGGCGCACATGCTCGCCGAGAGCCAGGTGTACGGCGGCTCACCGGACTACTACAAGAAATCGCTGACATGGATGCGCGAGGCCACGCCGGCCGATCTGCAGCGCGTCGCGCAGCAGTGGCTCTCCGATGGTGTATTCGTCCTCGAAGTGCATCCGACCCCCGAGTATGCGACGGCTGCGGCGGGCGCGGATCGTTCCAGGCTTCCCGAACCGAGCACGCCACCCGATCTCAAACTGCCGCCGCTCACGCGCACGACTCTTTCCAACGGGTTGGAAGTCGTGCTGGCCGAACGACACAATGCGCCGCTGGTGCAACTCACGCTCATCCTCGATGCCGGCGCCAGCGCGGACGATCCGGCACACCCCGGTATCGCGGGCCTGACGCTCGCGATGCTCGATGAAGGCACGAAGACGCGCAACGCACTTCAGATCGCGGACCGCGCCGAGGTGCTGGGAGTGCAATTCCTGGCGGCCTCGAGTCTGGACAGCGCGTATCTGGGCATGGGCGCGATCACCAGCCAGCTGCCGGCGTCGGTGGAGCTCTTCAGCGACATCCTGATCAATGCCACCTTCCCGCAGGAGGATTTCGAGCGGGCCCGGGCACAGGCCCTGGCGGGCATCCAGTTCTCGAAGGTGCAGCCGCGCGGCATCGTGTCGCGCCTGGTGCCGCAACTGCTGTACGGAAAGGGTCACCCTTATGCGAACCCTGTCGCGGGAACCGAGGCGAGCCTCAAGGCGATGACCGTCGCCGACCTGCGTGCCTTCAAGGATCGCTGGTACAGGCCCGACAACGCGAAACTGCTCATCGTCGGCGACACCACGATCGAGCAGATCAAGCCACTGCTGGAGAAGTACCTCGCGGCCTGGAAGACGCCCGCAGCCGCTCGCGGGAAGAAGGAGCTCGCGGCCGTCGCGCTGCCTGGGAAGCAGCGCATCTTCCTCGTCAATCGCACAGGCGCGGAACAATCCACCATCGTCGCGGCACACGTGGTGCCGCCTCGCTCCGACCGGGATTTTCTTGCCTTCAAGACGTTCAACGAGATCCTCGGCGGAATGTTCACCTCGCGCGTGAACATGAACCTGCGCGAAGGCAAGGGCTGGGCCTACGGCGCGTCCAGCAGCCTGCGCGAGACGCAAGGGCCGGGCATGCTCAGCGCGAGCGCGTCCGTGCAGCAGGACAAGACGGCCGAATCGATGGTGGAGATCGCGCGCGAGCTGCGCGACATCGTCGGTGGCCGCAAGCCCACGGCGCAGGAAATCGAGCTGGCACGCGATTCCCTCGTACTGGCTCTCCCGGGCAGCAACGAGACAGCCACCGAGGTCTCCAATTCGTACTCCAGCGTGCTGACGTTCGGACTGCCGGACGATTACTGGAACACCTACGTGAGCGGAGTGAATGCGCTGACCCGGGAACAACTCGCCGCGGCGGGAGCAAGGCTCTTGCAGCCGGACTCGATCACGTGGCTGGTGATCGGCGACCTGGCGAAGATCGAGCAGGGCGTCCGAAAGCTCGGTCTGGGCGAAGTGCAGGTCCTGGACGCGGACGGAAACGTGGTCCGCTAGCCGGCCGGGCGCGGGGGCGACCTGTCGGCTTTGGGGGGAGGGCGCGGGCGCCTGCTACAATGCAGCGCCCGCGCCAGCCAGCAGAATCAAGAGATTGGCGGTCGCGGGCGCAGTCCTGCCCGGCCGACGGCCCCCCTGTTCGCAGGACAGGGTGCCCGAAATATCGGCTCACCCACTCAATGGGATGCCGCGAAGGACTTTCCACGAGTAATGAAGCCCCCTGCCCGACAGGACACGTTCGTCACCGATGTCGCCGAGCGCTACGGCGATGACCTGCTGCGCTTTCTGTCGCGACGCACCGCCAACGCGGCGGACGCGCGCGACGTGGCGCAGGAAACGTACACGCGCCTGTTGCGCGTGGAGCGCAAGGACCTGATCGAGAACCCGCAGGCGTACCTGTATCGCGTCGCCGCGAACCTGATCTACGAGCAGCAGCTCAAGCGGCGCAACGACGCGGCGGGGCTCAAGCGCTGGACCGAAGAGCGCCAGCACGACGTCGAGCCGATCGGCACCGATCGCGCCGCCGACGCCATGTTCATCCGCGCGCGCATGGGCAAGGTGCTGGATCAGCTCTCACCCAAGTGCCGCGCGGTGATCATCCTGCACCGGCGCGACGGGCTCACGTACGAGGAGATCGGCAAGCACCTCGGCATCAGTGCGCGCATGGTGAAGAAGTACCTCAGCATCGGCCTGCGGCACTGTCGCGAAAAGCTGCGGGGGATGGAGTAGTCCATGGAAAGGAACGATCCGCTGGTTCAGCAGATTGCGGCCGAAGCGGCCGAATGGTTCACGCGGCTGCAGGGCGAGGACGCGGGGACGCGCGAACGCGAGCAGTTCACGGAGTGGCTGTTGCGCTCGCCGACGCACATTGCGGAGTACCTCGCGATCTCGCGGGCCTGGGGCGACAGCGCGGACGCGAGCGATGAGTCGATCGAGGAGCTGGTGAGTGCCGCGAAAGCGGATACGACGCCGGCCAACGTCGTGCAACTGCGCGAGCAGCTGCCGTCGCGTGAGCATCTGCCCGTCAAGCGACGCGGCTTCCTGCTGGCGGCCTCGGTACTGATCGGCACGCTCCTCACGGGCGCCGTGGCCTGGCAGCTCGTGAAAGATGCGCGGGCCTACGTGACCGAGATCGGCGAGCAGCGCAGCATTCCCCTGGCGGACGGCTCGGTCGTGCAACTCAACACCGATTCTCGCCTGAGGGTGGCGTTCGGCGAGCAGGAGCGCAAGCTCACG
>DASTQG010000263.1:0-2466 GCA_035761885.1 Steroidobacteraceae bacterium
TTGCCTGCCTTGCCGAAATCGGCAAGTCCCACGGCCGCGGGATCCAGGCTGTGCAGCGCCGCGATCACGCGATTGAGCTCGTCGTAGATCGCCGCGCGCTGTGCGCGCGTTTGTCCGGGAAGGTCGGCTTCCCAGTACACACGCCCGTCGACGTACTCCATCACGAAGAAAGCGGTGCCGATCACCGTCTCGTCCGCGCAGTAGCACAGTGCTCGCGGCACGGGCACGTCGGTCCCGCGCAGCGCGCACATCACGCGGTACTCGCGGTCCACGGCGTGCGCGGAGGGAAGCAGCGCACCGGGCGGCTTGCGCCTGAGCACGTAGTGCTGCGCACCGGCCTGCAGCAGGTAGGTGGGATTGGATTGCCCGCCGCGGAACTGGCGCACGTGCAGGGGGCCGGGGAGCTCGACGTGGCTTGCGAGATAGCGCTGCAGGCTCGCGACGTCGAACGCGTGCGCCTCGCGCACGGGAATCGTGTCGGTGCGCTCGTCGAGCTGCGGAGACTGAGTCACGGTCGTCCCCTCACACGGCGGTGAGGCCGCCGTCGACGGCGATGATCTGGCCAGTGATGTGTCGCGCGGCATCGCTGCACAGCAGGACCGCGACGCCCGCGAGATCGCGATCCTCGCCCAGCTGCCTGAGCGGCGTGGCCGCGATCACCTGCGGGCCGATCTGTGCGAGCACGTCGCGGCTCATCTTGGAGGGAATGAAGCCCGGGCAGATCGCGTTGACGGTGATGCCGTGGCGGCCCCATTCGGCGGCCAGCGCGCGCGTGAAGTTGACCACGCCGCCCTTGGAGGTGTGATAGGCGAGGGCGCGCAGCTCGCTCGAGCCCTTGAGACCCGCGACGGAGGCGATGTTCACGATGCGCCCGCGCCGACGCGGGATCATGCAGCGCGCGCCCACTTTCTGACTCACCAGGAACGTGCCGGTGAGGTTCACGTCGATGACCTTCTTCCAGGCGTCGAGCGGGTGCGATTCGGCCGGCGCGCCCCAGGTCGCGCCCGCATTGTTGATGAGAATGTCGATCGGGCCGTGCGCGGCCTCGGCAGCCGCGATCATCGGTTCGAGCGTTTCGGGCCGGGACAGGTCGCTCATCGCACCGAAGACGGCGTAACCGGCGGCGCGCAGTTCCTCGAGCGCGCTCTGCACCTCGGCCTCCTTGCGAGCCGTGATGGCCAGCTTCGCGCCCATTTCACCCAGCGCGTGCGCCATGGCGAGTCCGAGCCCGCGCGAGCCGCCGGTGATCAGCGCGACGCGCCCGGACAGGTCGAACAGTTCCTTCACGCTCATGCCCGTGCACTCCGCGCGGTGTGCTGCGCGAGGATCGCATCGCTCACCACGCCCAGGTGATGGTCCGCATCGCCCCACGTCGCATTGAACAACGTGAGTCGCTTGAAGTAGTGGCTCACCGCGAGCTCGTCCGACATGCCCATGCCGCCGTGCAGCTGCACGGCCTGTTGCCCGATGAAACGGGCCGCTTCGCCGATGAAGCACTTCGCCGCCGAGACGGCGTGTCGCCGCCGCGCCGGGTCGGGGTCCGCGCAGCGACCGGTGGCCAGCAGGCTCATCGAGCGCGACTGGGTCGCGGCGATGAACATGTCGGCCATGCGGTGCTGCAGGGACTGGAACCGGCCGATCGGCTGGCCGAACTGCTTGCGGTTCTTGACGTAGTCGAGCGTCGCCTCGTTCAGGGCTTGCATCGCACCGACTGCCTCCGCGCACAACGCGGCGATGGTGCGGTCGACGCACTGCTCGATGGCTGCCAGCGCGTCGCCGGCGGCGCGCAACTCGAGATCCTCCGTGACTGGCACCTCGTCGAACGTGAAATCCGCGGCGCTGCGGCCATCGTGCGTGCGGTAACGCACCGCGCGCATTCCGCGCGCGTTCGGATCGACGATGAAGAGGCTCAGTGCGCCCGCGGGGTCACGTGCGGACACGATCAGGCGGTCGGCGATCGCGCCATCGGCCACGGAAATCTTACGGCCGTTGAGCACCCTCGCCGCGCCGCGAGCGCTGACGCTGAGATCGACGTGCGCCAGGACGTGCCGTGCCTGCGGTTCGGCATGCGCGAATGCGAGACGACACTCGCCGGCGGCGACCTGCGGCAGCCAATGCGCGCGCTGCTGCCCGGAGCCGAGCTGCGCGATGAGATTGGCGCCGAGCACGACGGTGCTCGCGAACGGCTCCAGCACCAGGGCGCGGCCGAGCTCTTCCATGACGACCATCACTTCGACCGGCCCGCCGATCCCGCCGTGTTCCTCGGGTAGTCCGACGGACAACACGCCCTGCTGGGCAAGCGATTGCCACACGCCGGCGTCGAAACCGAAGGGCGTGGCGAGCACGCGGCGGCGCGCCTCGAAGGAGTACTCCTGCGCGAGCAGGCGCTGCAGCGAGTCGCGCAGCAGGATCTGATCTTCGTCGAGCTCGAAGTCCATGGCTGGGCCCTATAGCCCCAGGATCCGG
>DASTQG010000264.1:0-3599 GCA_035761885.1 Steroidobacteraceae bacterium
AAAAGGCTGAAAGGGGGACAGTGTTCTCTTCTGCCGCTCCGCTGAAAGAGAACGCGGACCGCGCCCCTTCAAGGTTTACCGTTGGGCTTGCGTTCGGCCCAGCAGCCCGACGCGCGGCGCTGGTGTACTTCCTCACGGTCCACGACCACGTGCTTCGGCGCCTCCACGCCCACGCGCACCTGGCTGCCGGCAATGCCCAGTACCGTCACTGTCACGTTGCCGCCGATGCGGATCGTCTCTCCCTTGCGTCGCATGAGAATCAGCATGTGGCCCATCCGGTGGCGAAACACGGCGCGCACATTACCGCCAGGTGGTGTCTGAACACAATAGTGTGTAGACACTATAGAGGGCAGACTCGACGCTTGGCTGCGTGGCAAAAGGGCTTTTGCACGCACTCGGAGAGGAATTGCGCGCGTCGCGGCTGCGCCGTGGCATGTCGCAGGAAGAGCTCGCCGGGCGTGCCGGCCTGCATCGGAACTACGTCGGATTGCTGGAACGCGGTCAGCGTAATCCCACCCTCCTCGTCCTCGCGGAGCTCGCTGCCAAGTTGAAAGTCTCCATCGCCGAGCTCATCGCCGCAGCCGAACGCAACTCACGCTGAAAAGGGGACATTCTTCTTTTCTGCCGCTCCGCTGAACAGAGAAGAACGCGCGGAAACGAGGGACAGTCCCCGGCGAAAATGTTCCCTTTTCCTCCGCCACTCTCGGCGCACGCTGGCGCTGGAGCAGCTCCTCGCGCAGCCAGTTCAGGCTGCGCAGCTGCACACCAAACTCCACCGCCAGATGACACAGTGTTGAGGTCTGCGTCAGGAGGGGCCAGGACCGCTGTGCCGCCAGCGCCAGCGTCGAGGCGTCCGTGAGCGCCAGGCGCGGGTAGAGTCGATGCAGCACGAAGGCGCGCTCGAGAATCAGCGGTGACAGCTCTTCGATGCGCAGCCCTTCAACGTGTTCGCCTGGCTGCAATTCGCGCTCGGACACCAGATCGCTGATCGCCAGGCACAGCCCGGCATCCAGCGCCTCCTCTAGCAGTCCCGCGCGCCTCAATTCTACGATCGCCGCGGCGTCGCACAGGACAACAGCGGAATAAATGTGAATGTCCCCTTTTCTCTTCACAGGACGACTGCGGAATAAATGTGAATGTCCCCTTTTCTCACGCCGTGCCCGCCAGCCGGCTGCGCAACTCGCGCACCGTGATGCTCAGCAGCTCCGCCGCCTTGCTGTCTGATATGGCGCCCTCCGCGAGGGCTCGATAGCACAGCCGCTCGAACCTTCGCGGCCGCGGCTCGGGCTGTAGCGCACCGGGCTCCTTGTACGGCGGTGAACGCCACCCGCGGCGCGAGAACTCGCGAAACAGGCTGCGGAACAGAACGTCGGGGAAGATCCCCAGGTCACGGCAGCGGTAGGTGAGTGCTTGAAGGCTTATGCCAAAGAGCCGCTTCAGCTCGAGCAGCTCGCCGCGGCTCACCGATTGGCGGTGCCGGCCCACCTGCGCACGCAAGGTCTCGGCCGGCAGCAGGAAAGCTCCGGCGAAGCGGTGGGCCGCAGCCTCCGCATCGACGCCCGAGCGCGGACGCAACAGCAGATGGCCCAGCTCGTGGGCAAGCGTGAAACGCTGTCGTTCGCCCCACGCTCGCGCGTTGACGACCACGACGGGCACGATAGCCTTGCCCTCACGGCTCACCTCGGCCATGAAGCCGTCGACGTCGTCCAGCTCGAGCGGCAGCACCTTGATGCCGCGCTCTTCCAGCAGCTCCGCGAGATGCGGAATCGGATCCTGCCCCAGGCCCCACTGCTCACGTACCGTTTCCGCGGCACGCTCCGCATCGTCGAGCGAGCGCACCGCGAACGGCGCTCCGCGCGGCGGCTCCCAAGCCTGCGAGCGCAGGCCGAGGATCGACTCCACCGTCAGGTAGCGCTCGATGAGTTGCAGCACCTGCGCCTGCACCGAGGCCTCCTCCTTGCGCCGCGTGACGAGCTTCTTGCGAAACTCCACGCCCTCGAGCACGAGCGCCGGATCGCCGGCGAGATACTCGGGTGTCACTTGCAACGCACGGCACAGAGCGAGCAGCACGCCCGAACTGGGCATGGACTCGTCGCGCTCGTACTTGCCGATCGCCTGCGCGGTCACAAGGTCATCGAGTGCGCCCTGCAGACCTCGCAGCGACAAGCCGGAGGCGGCACGCGCGAGCTTCAGTCTCTTGCCGATCATGCCATGGTTTACAGTTCACTCTGAATTGCATGCGATTGTAAACCGCGCTGCGATCTGCTTCAATGCACTCCATGACACAGTTCGCCGCGGCGCTGCCCTTGTCCCTGCTTCGGATCGCCGAACCGAAGCGCGCCTACCAGACGCGCGACGACGCCGTGCCCGAAGGCTGCGTACGCGAGTTGCGGCTGGTGATGTCAGTGCTGACGGTGGCGATCGCGGCCCTGCGCCGTCAAAACGCCGACTGCGATGCCGACATCGCAGAAGTGCTCGAGCGTTTCGCAAGCGACCGCCTGGACGTGCAGATCGAGAAGCTGATCGCCCGCCACGGCGAAAACTGACGGGCACCTCGGGCGTCGCACCGCAGCGACCGCACTTCCATCAAGCAATCAACCATTTGCGCTGCGACGCGCTGGCCGTCGTCTCCGAACAAAGACAAAGCGACTCATCGCCGCTGATTCGCGGCGCCACGAATCTTCCGCAGATCAACGCGTTCCGCTCGCGCACCGCGCGTGGCACATCGCTTGCTCCTTCTGAAGATGGCAACGGCGACAAACCCCTAACGTCCCCAGATCGCCGATGAAGGGAGGAATCATGCGCACCAGACGACTGGCCCGGGCCCTCGTGTCCGGCTGCGCCGCGTTTGCGGCGATAGGTTCCGGCGCAGCTCACGGGCAGCAGGCCAATGCACCAACGCACCTGGGCTCGAGCTTCTCAGCCACGACCCAAGCAGCGCCCTCGCTGCTCGATCGACCGCTGCGCAGGCTGACGAACCCGGCTGACAGCCTGCGCTACTGGAACCAGGTCGCCATCGACGCGAGCGGCCTCGATCACACACCCGTACAGGCGGGAGAGCTGCGCCGCTTCGGCGAGCAGCTCGGCCCGGGGCGCGCGAGCCGTGCGATGGCCGTCGTGCACATCGCGATGTTCGATGCGGTGAACGCGATCGTCGGCGGGTATCGCAGTTACACGGGCCTGCCGCGCGTGACGGCGGCGACTTCGATCGACGCGGCGATCGCACAGGCCGCCCGCGACACCCTGGTGGGCATGTTCCCCTCCCAGCGGCGCGAGTTCGACGAGCTGCTGGCGCGCGACCTGCGCCTGATCCAGCCGCGCGATCCGCGCGTGAAGCTGCGCGGGCTCGTTCTTGGCAAGCTCGCCGCCGACCGGATCCTCGCGCGGCGCGCGGACGACGGCGGCAACCAGACCGATCCGCAGATGGACGGCGAGTACCCCGGCGGCAACGCTCCGGGCGAGTGGCGCCAGGATCCGATCAGCCAGTCCCCGATTGCGCTCGGCTGGAAATGGGGCACGGTCCGGCCCTTCGTGATGCGCTCAGGCACGCAGTTTCGTGCGCCGCCGCCGCCCGCTATGGACAGCGCCGCCTACACGGA
>DASTQG010000265.1:0-5344 GCA_035761885.1 Steroidobacteraceae bacterium
CAGGCGATCGCCTGGATCACTTCCAACCCCGCGCGCGCACTCGGCATCGCCGGGCAAACCGGCTCGATCGAGCCGGGCAAGATGGCGGACGTCGTGCTGTGGAGCCGCGATCCGTTCAGCGTCTACGCAGTTGCCGAGCAGGTGTTCATCGACGGCGCCCTGGTCTACGACCGTCACGACGCACGCTATCAACCGCGCTCCGATTTCGAGCTCGGGCAGCCCGCCGGCGGGGAGTTTCATCCATGAGCCGCACGACAGCGCATTTTCTTTGCCTCGGTGCTGCGTTCGTGGCATGCGCGGCATCCGCCGCATCGCCCGCGCCCACATCGCCCCAGCTCATTGCCATCGTCAACGCGCGTCTGGAAACCGTGAGCGACGGCGTGATCGAGACGGGTACGCTGGTGCTCGACCAGGGGCGCATCGCCGCTATCGGGCGTTCGGTGCCCGTGCCGCGCGGTGCGCGCGTGATCGACGCGGCGGGCACCACCGTCACGCCTGGATTCATCGCGCCGTCCTCGAACCTGATGGTGGCGGAGGTCAATCTCGTGGTGCCCACCCGCGACGATGCGAGCGGGGAGCGCGTCAGCGCGGGATTCGACGTGCAATACGGCGTGAACCCGGCATCCATCGCAGTGCCGGTCGCGCGCCTGAGCGGCATTACGCATGCCGTGATCACACCGTTGGTGGGCCGCATCAACATTGGCGCGGGTGAAGATGATGCAGAAGCGTTGCAGGGAGCGGGCGAGGGCGCAGGCTCGCACCCCGCGCTGTTCGCGGGCCAGGCGGCGATCGTGCGCCTCGCCCATGGGGACTCACAGCCGGTGATTCGTGCGCGCACGGCAGTCGCGCTGGATCTGGGCGAAGCCGGTGCGCAGAACGCGGGCGGCTCGCGAGGCGCGGAGCTGGTCCTGGTGCGGGCGGCGCTCGCGGATGCACGGCACCTTGCCGCGCACCGCGCGGAGAACGATCGGGACGCAACGCGCGCCTACGGGCTGTCGCGCGTCGATCTCGAAGCGCTCGTGCCCGTGGTGCAACGGCGCACGCCGCTGCTGATCCGCGTGAGCCGCGCGTCGGACATCCTGCAGTCGCTGGAACTGGCGCGTGAAGAAAAAGTCCGCATCATTCTCGAAGGCGCCGAGGAAGGGTGGCTGGTCGCGGATCGCATCGCCGCAGCCAGTGTACCGGTGCTGCTCGACCCGCAGGCGGATCTGCCGCGCTCGTTCGAAGTGCTGGGCGCACGTCTCGACAACGCGGCGCGGCTGCAGCGCGCCGGCGTTCTGATCGCCATCAAGGGCGGTCGCAACTTCAACAGCCTGCGTCCCCAGCGGCTCAACGCCGGCACCGCGGTGGCCTACGGTCTCACGCACGCCCAGGCGCTCGCGGCCATCACGCTGAATCCGGCACGCATCTGGGGCCTGGAAGACAGCATCGGCTCGCTCGAGGTGGGCAAGAATGCCGACCTCGTCATCTGGAGCGGCGACCCGCTCGAGACGCTGTCGCATCCGGTGGGCGTCTTCATCGGCGGCGTGGAGCAGCCGTTGTCCTCGCGTCGGACGCAGCTGCGCGACCGATATCTCGCGCCCGACGAGGGTTACCCGCCTGCCTATCGTTGAGTGCCTGCGCCGCCGCGCGCTCGTCGACCCGCCCGAGTCGCGATGGCGGCGGGCCGTTCTTGACGGCGGTTCGCGGCACGGACACATTCGTACCCGTTGGCCTCGCATGCCGGGCCGTTCGCAGGAATTCCCCATGCCATCTTCCGCCACCGCTGCCGCAACGCTCTATCGCTGGGACGACCTGCCGGCCGAGCAGCTCAAGGGCACCATCACGCGCCGCCTCGTGACGAGCGAGCGCATGATGATCGCGCACGTCTACCTCAGGAAGGGCGACGACGTGCCGCGCCACTCGCACGAGAACGAGCAGATCACCTACATCCTGAGCGGTGCGCTGCAGTTCTGGCTGGGCGAGAAAGAGGAGCAGGAAGTCACGGTGCGCGCCGGCGAGGTGCTGGTGATTCCTTCCAACCTGCCGCATCGCGCGCTCGCGCTCGAGGACACGCTCGACGTGGACGTCTTCTGCCCGCCGCGCCAGGACTGGCTCAGCGGCACGGACGCCTACCTGCGCAAGTAGAGGAAAAGGGGACATTCACATTTTCCGCGCGGCGGAAAATGTGAATGTCCCCTTTTCCGCGCGGTGGCTATAGCAGGGGCTTGATCGGCATCAGCTGCCAGAAAGAGGCGCGGGCGCGCTTGCCGAAGGAAGCGTGCTCGTCGGGTGAGTCGGTGGCTGCGTTCCAGCTGTTGCCAGGCTGCATGTCCGTGAGGATCGCCGCCGCCACGGCCCGCGCCTGCCGCGCATCGTGGATCACCACGCCCACCTCGGTGTTGAGGTTCTCCGAGCGCGGATCGAGGTTGTAAGTGCCGATGTAGACGACCCGCTCGTCGACCACGAGAGTCTTGGCGTGCAGCGCGAAGACCGGCGCCTCGTCCTTCAGCGCCTCGTAGCGTTGCATGACTTCGCGCTGGATCTGCGGATCGGGCTTGTACTCGTGGATCTCCAGGCCCAGGTGCAGCAGGTGCTCGCGCTGATTGCGGTAGCCGCTGAAGGCCTGCAGGTTGTCGGTGGAGGCGAGCGAGTTGGTGCTGATTCGCACGCGCACCCCGCGTTCGCGCACGCGCTGGAACAGCGCCAGGGCGGGGTCGGAGAGTACGAGGTAGGGGGACTGGATCAGCACGTCGCGGCGGGCGCTCTCGAGCAACGCCGCGAGCGCCGCGGTGCTCAGTCCGCCGCCGCCCAGGCCCACGCGTGCGGCATTCTTGCCGGGTGTGTCGCTGATGAACTCGACGCGACCCCAGCTGATCTGGCCGGCGAGACGCGCAAACGCGGTCGGTACGGTCTCGATCGCGGCGCGCACCTCGGGAGCAAAGTTCTCGCGCCGGGCGGCATAGGCGTGCAGTTGCGCGTAGATCTTCTGCACCTCCGCGTTCTGCACGGTCACGCTCTTCTGCATGATGCCGAGGCCGTCGTACAGCTCCTCGACCGGGGCCGCGATCGGGCTCGACCAGAAGCGCTCGAAACTCTCGCTCATCCGCGCGACCACCGCGCCCAGCACCAGCGCGTCGCGATCGCGAAAGTTGTATTCGTGGTCGAAATCGAAATACTCGTCGGCCATGTTGCGGCCGCCGGTGATCGCCATCGCGCCGTCGACGATGAACGTCTTGTCGTGCATGCGCTGGTTGGCGCCGCGAAAGTCGGCCGCGACGTTCAGCATTCGCTTGTGGAACGGCGTGCCCACCGAGTGCACCGGGTTGTAGATGCGGATGTCGATGTTGGGATGCTTGGCGAGCGCCAGGAGGGACTTGTCGGGCGCGTCCATGAGCAGATCGTCGACGATCACGCGCACCTTCACGCCCCGCTCGGCGGCGCGCAGCAGCGCCTCGGAGGCGAGAATGCCGACGTTGTCCGTGCTCCAGATGAAATACTGCACTTGCACGCTGGAACGCGCGTGATCCAGGAGCCAGGCGCGGGCGAGCAGGGCTTCCTCGCCGCGTTCGAGAACATACGTGCCGGTGCTGTCCGGATGGGCGGCGATCTGCGCGTCGATGAAAGCGCGGGCACCGGGATCGGCCGATGCGGGTGCGAGAGGCGCGACCGTGAGGACGAGCAGCAGCAGGTGCGTGACGCGCAAACTTTCCTGGGGCTCTCCGGCCGATGGTCTGTGTGTGGCACATTGTAGCTGCATGCGCTGGCCGCTTAGCATCATCCGTGTCATCGGGCCCGGCGCCGCGCCAGGTCCAGTATGATGCGCAACCCCCAACGAGAGAACGAGCATGAGTCGCCCGTCTGGTTCCGTCGTCGCGTTGTTCACCGCCCTGATGCTCGCCGCCGGCGCCGCGCCGCTTCCGGCAACCGCGGCGGCAGAGGGCGATGCGCGCCTCGCCCGAGAGTTCGGCGAGCGTTTCTTCGACAGGTTCTGGCAGCTCAATCCGGAAGCCGCCATCAGCAGCGGCTATTACAAGGTCGCCGACCGGCTGATCGTGCCCGATGCCGCTTCGCGCAAACGCGAGCGCGAGCAGCTCGAGCAGTGGCTCGTGCAATTGCGACGCATCGATCCCCGCTCGCTCAGCCCCAACGCGCGGGCCGACTGGGTATTGCTCGAGAATGAATTCGTGTCGAGCATCTGGGGCATCGACGAGTATCGCGCCTGGGAGTGGAATCCGGCCGTCTACAACGTCGCGGAGCCTTTCGCCGTCCTGCTGGGCACGCAGTACGCTCCTGTCGAGCAACGCCTGCGCACGGTCACGCGGCGCCTGCAGAACGTGCCCGCCTTCTACGGGGCGGCCAGGGCGAACATCAGGACTCCGACGCGCGAGCATACGCGCCTGGCGATCGAGCAGAACCGCGGAGCGCTGAGCGTCTTCGGCCCGGAACTGGACCGGCAGATCGCCGACTCCGGGCTGAGCGCTTCCGAGCGCGAGCTGCTAACGCGGCGCGTCGCAGCCGCGCGCACCGCCATCGAGAATTACATTGGCTGGCTGGGGGAGCTGCAGGAGCGCCTCGCGGACGGCAGCGCGCCCTCGCGATCGTTCCGCGTCGGGCCCGCGACCTACGAGAAGCGCTTCGAATACAACATCCAGTCCGGCGATACCGCCAGGGCGCTGTACGAGAGCGCGCTCGCCGAGAAGGAGCGCCTCCTCGCACGCATGTCACTGCTCTCTGACCTGCTCTGGCCGAAGTATTTTCCGAACGCGCCGTCTCCGGATGACCGTTTCGACAAGATCGGGCGGCTGATCGGCAAGCTCTCCGAGCAGCACGTCGCGCGCGAGGATTTCTTTGCGGAGATCCAGCGACAGATACCGATGCTGGAGAAGTTCGTCACCGGGCATGGGCTGCTCGAGCTGGATCCGAGCAAGCCGCTCCAGGTACGCGAGACCCCGCCGCACAAACGCGGCATCGCGGGCGCGAGCATCGATGCGCCCGGCCCCTACGATCCCTCCCAGCCAACCTACTACAACGTGACTCCGCTCGACGATCTGTCGCCCGAGCGCGCTGAAAGCTATCTGCGCGAATACAACCGCTGGATGCTGCCGATCCTCAACATTCACGAGGCGATTCCAGGGCACTACGCGCAGCTGGTGCATGCCAACCGCTCGCCGAGCCTCATCAAGACCATCTTCGGCAACGGTGCGATGGTGGAAGGCTGGGCCGTGTACAGCGAGCGCATGATGCTGGAGTCGGGCTTCGGCGATCACAGTGCCGAGTACTGGCTCATCTACTCGAAGTGGATCCTGCGCAGCGTGAGCAACGCGATCCTCGATTACAGCGTGCACGTGCTCGACATGAGCCA
>DASTQG010000266.1:0-11577 GCA_035761885.1 Steroidobacteraceae bacterium
CAAGGCCTCGATCGCGGCGCGCTCGATCGCGCGCGCCTCAGCCGCGATCCGCGCTTCGACGGGAAGTTCTTCATCGCGGTGACTTCGACCGGCATCTACTGCAGGCCGGTGTGTCCCTCGCCGACGTCGAAGAACTCGAACGTGCGCTACTACGCGACCGCTGCCGCAGCGGCGGAAGCAGGCTTCCGGCCGTGCCTGCGGTGCCGTCCGGAGGCGGCGCCGGGTACGCCTGCCTGGCTCGGCACCAGCGCGGTCGTGCGACGCGCGCTGCGCCTGATCCACGACGGCGCGCTCGACGGCACCTCGGTCGATGCGCTGGCGACACGCGTGGGCGTCGGTGCACGACATCTGCACCGCCTGTTCGTGCAGCACGTCGGCGCCTCGCCGATCGCGGTCGCGCAGACGCGCCGGCTGCACTTCGCGAAGCGCCTGCTCGACGAGACCGACCTGCCGATCACGCAGATCGCGCTCGCGGCGGGCTTCGGGAGCCTGCGGCGCTTCAACGACGCGTTCCACAAGACGTACAAGCGCCCGCCGCGCGAGCTGCGCAAGCGACGCAACGCCGAGATCGCGGCGGAGCAGGGCGAAGTCACGCTGCGCCTGGCGTTTCGTCCGCCCTACGACTGGGAGCACGTGTGCGAGTTCCTCGCCACGCGCGCGATTCCGGGCGTGGAGCGCGTCGACGCGCGCGGCTACGCGCGCACCGTGCTCACCGACGGCGGGCACGCCGTGGTGTGCGTGCGCGCCGTGCCCGGCGAGTCCGCGCTCAAGCTGAGCGTGCGCGGCGCGGCGCCCGCGGCACTGTTCCAGATCTCCTCCGCCGCGCGCCGCATGTTCGACCTCGCGGCGGACCCGGCGCGCATCGCGCTCACGTTCCGGCAGGACCCGTTGCTCGCGCCGCTCGCCAGGCGCCATCCGGGACTGCGCATTCCCGGCGCGTGGGACCCGTTCGAATGTGCGGTGCGTGCGGTGCTGGGCCAGCAGGTGAGTGTGGCCGCCGCGCGCACGCTCGCCGCGCGTGTCGTGGCGCGCGCCGGCGTACCGATCGCCGGCGGCGCGGACGGGCTGACGCACCTGTTTCCGTCGGCGGCGGCGCTCGCGGCGGCGAACCTCGACGGTCTGGGGATCACGGGCGCGCGCGTCGCTGCGTTGCATGCGCTCGCCGGCGCGGTCGCGGCGGGCGCGCTCGATTTCTCGGCCGGCATCGAGGAAGTGACCTCAGCGCTCGCCGCGCTGCCGGGCTTCGGTGAATGGACGGCGCAGTACGTTGCGTTGCGCGCGCTCGGAGAGCCGGATGCGTTCCCGACGGGCGATCTCGTCCTGCGCAAGGTGGCGTCGCCCGCCGAGACGCCGCTGACCACGCGCGAGCTGCAAAGGCGTGCCGAAGCGTGGCGCCCCTGGCGCGGCTACGCGGTCATGCACCTGTGGCGCGCATCGGGCGCGAAGCTCAGGAGTGGTACTCCAGCGGACGTTCGCGCTCGCGCGTGAGGCTCGCGACGACCAGCCACGCCGAGCCGCACATCGCGGTTGCGACGAACAGGCTGGTCCACTCCGGCCGGCTGTTGAGCGCGGCGGCGACGCGCGGCAGGTGCCGGATGAGCACCCATGACCCGAACATCAGGCCGAGCAGGACCGAGGCGAGGCGCGCGCGCACGCCCGTGACGATCGCGAGGCCGGCGGCGACATGCGCAAGACCTGTGAAGTAGGCCCAGAACTGCGGCGCGGGAATCCAGGACGGAATCACGCTCGCTACGTAGTCGTGGTAGACGAAGTGCAGCAGGCCGAACACGGGCAGCGTCACGCCGAAACAGCGTCGCCCGATCAGCACGAGCCGGCTGTCGCCGCCCGTCATGCCCAGCAGCATGAGCGCCGCGCCGCCCAGCGCGAGCAGCTCCATCGCCGGCGTCCACGCTCCGCCGCTCGCGGGCTTTGCGATCACGTTTGGAACGTGCAGTGCGACCAGGATCAGGAACAGCAGCGCGGCGAGCGCGAGCGCCGCGGTCCGCAGGCGCGCCCGCACGACGATCGCAACGCCCGCGATCACGAGCGCAAGGCCGGCGAGCGTCGCCCACAGCGCGCGTGCGGGCAGACCCGCAGGCGCGGGCGAGAGCTCGGCGATGAAATCGGCGAGGATCAGGTATTGAAAACCGATCGCGCCGAGGCCGAGGCCGAGCAGCGTGCCGCCGAACGCGAGCAGCGTCGCGCGCAGGTCCTGGTTCTTGTCGCTCATGCAGCCAAGGCTACGACAAAAATCGTGCGGGCGGCGGCTCTACTGCGTCCGAATCCGGCCAGTACCGCTGTCGATGCCGGCGTAGTTTACTCGTTCGTCACCGCATCTCTCGTTCATCACGCCGCATGCCCACTCATCAACGCAAGCTGAACCGCCACGCAACGTACTGGTGTGAAACTCCATCGCCGGTGGGGCCGCTGCTGCTCGCGGGCGACGGCACGAGCCTGTCCGTCATTCACTTCCAGCACGGCCGGCGCCGGCTCGAGCCCGCTGCGGACTGGATCGCAGATCGTGCGCCGTTCGCCGCGGCGGTGCGCCAGCTCGCGGAATATTTCGCCGGCGAGCGCCGCGCGTTCGACCTCGCGCTCGATCCGCACGGCACCGAGTTCCAGCGCTCGGTGTGGAAGCTGCTCGGCGCGATTCCCTACGGTGAGACCGTGTCGTACGGCGAGCTCGCACGCCGCATCGGCAACCCGCGCGCCTCGCGCGCGGTGGGCCTCGCGAATGGCTCCAATCCGTTGCCGATCGTGGTGCCGTGTCATCGCGTGATCGGCTCGGACGGATCGCTCACCGGCTTCGGCGGCGGGCTCGATGCGAAGCGGCGTCTGCTCGCACTGGAGGGCGCGGCGTGCGCGAGGGGAGCCGATGCACGGTGCTGAGGTGGTCTCGCGTCTCGCGGTGATCGCCGAGGCCATGGCGAATAAAATGGCCCTGCGCGCGGCGAGCCGGCGCTGGTGGCCGCGCCTGCCGGCGCCGATGAAGCCCACTTCGCGCCAGCTCTGGCTGATCGTCACGCCGATCTGGGGACTGCTCGCGCTCAGCCGCGTGATGTTCTATGCGCTCGAGCGCCTGCGCTTCCCGCAGATCGTGCCGCCGGTGATCGCGGACGCGATCCAGGCGCTGCTGCTGTGGCCGCTGGTGATGATCGGCTGCTACCTCATCCTGCGCGCCTGGAGCCGTATCGGCCTGCGCTGGGCGATCGCGATCGCGCTCGCCTCGACCGTGATATTCGGCGCGCTCGCGCGTCCGGCGTACGCCGTCGGCTCGCTGCTCAACTCGCACAGCGAGGCGGCGCGGCAGTGGCTGGCGGACTTCGGTTCCGCCGGCAGCGCTTCCCTGGTGCCGTGGCTCTCGAACGCCGTGGAGTACGGGATCCTGTACCTGTGCTGCGTCGCTCTGGTCGCGGGCCTGCTGGCCTACCGCAGCCTGATGAACGAACGGCTGCTGCTCAGCCGGCTCGAGGCGTCCGCGGCGCAGGAACGCCTGCGCGCGCTGCGCGCGCAGCTGAACCCTCATTTCCTGTTCAATGCGCTCAACAGCATCGTGTGCCTGGACCAGACGCAGGCGCGCGAGGCGCAGCACGTCATCGTGCAACTGAGCGAGCTGTTGCGGCGGACATTGCGGGCGAGCGAGCGTGAGGAACACGCGCTGTCGCAGGAGCTGGCGCACCTCGACGCATACCTCGGCATCGAGTGCATCCGTCATCCGGCGCGCATCTTCTGGCGCATGAGCGTGGCGCCCGGCGCGGCGGCTGCGTTCGTGCCCTCGCTCATCCTGCTGCCACTGGTGGAGAACGCCGTCACGCACGGCCTCTACGGCGCCGAGCGCGTCACGATCGACATCGACGTGGAATGCACGCGCTCGAACCTGATCCTGCGCGTCTCGAACAGTTGTCGCGGGCACGGCAAGCCGGGTTGCGCGGGCATGGGCCTGCGCAACGTGCACGAACGGCTGGAGGTGTCGTTCGGGGCGCGCGCGAGGCTGACCGTGCACCGCCCCTCACGCGATCGACACGAAGCACGCATCACGCTGCCGCTGCGCCACGCGGACACCGCAGCTCCCGACCTGGAGACCGTTGCATGAGAATCCTGATCGCCGACGATGAGCCCCTGGCACGCAACCGCCTGGCGAGCCTGTGCGCGGGACAACGCGACCTCGACGTGGTGGCGCAGGCCGAATCCGGCCGGGCCGCGATCGAGGCGATCCGCGCGCTCAGGCCCGATGTGCTGCTGCTCGACGTGGAGTTGCGCGACATGACCGGCTTCGACGTGCTGCAGGCGCTGAATCGCGGCGAGGAGCCGCTCACGATCATGGTCACCGCCCATCCGCAGCACGCGGTGACGGCGTTCGACGCAGCGGCGATCGATTACCTCACCAAGCCGGTCGACGAGCGTCGCTTCGGAGCCGCGATCGAGCGCGCCCGCAACCGCCGCGGGCAGATGCAGGCTGCGCACGTGCGCGAGACGGTGCAGAGCGAGATGAGCCCGGCGCCTGTGACGAAGCCGATCCAGCTGGTCGGCGAGCGTCAGCGGCGCATGTACTTCCTCGACGCCGAGACGGTCGACTACGTCGAGTCCGAGGGCAACTACGTGCTGATCCACGTGGGCACCGAGCGCTACATCAGCCGCAACTCGGTCAAGAACCTGGCGCTGACGCTCGCCCCGGCGGGATTCGTGCGCATCGAGCGCTCGCTGCTCGTGAACATGCGACGCGTGGATTTCGCCGAGCGTCTCGGCCATGGGACGTTCGCCGTCACGCTGCGCAGCGGTGTGCGCCTGCTGTCAGGCCCGACCTATCGCAAGGCGGTGGTGGCCGAGATTCGTCACGGTCAGCTGTCGAGGCTCAAGGACTCGCACTGAGCGCACCGCCCGGCGCTCTTTGTTCCGCGACGTCCTCGGCGTTGCGCCCGGCGCGCCAGAGGATTGCCACCCCCAGGATCGCGGACAGCGCCGAAGCACCGAACACGGCGATCTTCGCGGCGGCGAAGTCACCCGCCGATGGAAACGCCACCGCGGCGATGAACAGCGACATAGTGAATCCGATGCCGGCGAGCGCGCCGGCACCGCCGAGTTGCAGCCAGGAGTACTCGGCTGGTTTCACCGCGAGGCCGAGCCGTACCGCCAGCACGCAAGCGAGCACCAGACCCAGCGGCTTGCCGACGAACAGCGCCGCCAGGATCGCGAGCATCAGCGGCTCGTGTCCCTGCATCACCCCGGCATCGAGCGCGACGCCCGCGTTCGCGAGCGCGAACAGCGGCAGCACCAGGTAGCTGGAGCGCGGCCCGAGGTGGCGCAGCATGCGGTCGGCGGGCGATTCCAGCCGGTCGTGGATATCGTCCAGCGCGCGCAGCGCGGGGAGCGAAGGGCCGTGACGCAGCACTTCCTCGCCGCGCTCGGCCTCCGACTGCACGATGTTGTTCGCCTGGGTCATCAGGGCATGCAGGTTCGGCGGCGGACGCGTGGGAATGAACATCGCCAGCACCACGCCGGTGAGCGTTGCATGCAGCCCGCCGGCATGGATCGCGCACCACAGGAGCACGCCCACGAGGACGTACGGAGTCGCGCGGTACACGCGCCATCGGTTGAGCAGAGCGAGTGCCGCGACCAGGGCGCAGCCGGCAGCGAGGTAGCCCAGATCCAGCGCGCCCGAATAGAACAGCGCGACGACGGTGATCGCGCCGATGTCATCGACGATGGCCGCGGCGGTGAGAAAGATGCGCAGCTCCACCGGCACGCGCCGGCCGAGCATGACGATCAGCGCCACGGCGAAGGCCGTGTCGGTCGCCATCGGCACGCCCCAGCCGTGATCCCACGGTCCGGCCGGGATCAGCAGCACATAGAGCAGGGCGGGCACCACCATGCCGCCGATGGCAGCGGCGATCGGCAACGCGGCCGAGCGGCGGCTGGCGAGATGCCCGACGGTGAACTCGCGCTTGATCTCCAGGCCGACGACCAGAAAGAAGACCGTGAGCAGCCCGTCGTTGATCCACAGGTGCAGCGGCATGAGGAACGCGCCTTCGCCCGCGACCAAACCCCAGCTCTGCGACCAGAACGCCTCGATGCCCGGACCGAGCGGGGAGTTCGTGAGCGTGACGGCGAGAATCGTCGCGATCAGCAGCAGCACGCCCGCGGACGGCGCCCAGGCCGCGAAGTCGAGCGCGGCGGCGCGCACGCGGTGGCCGAGAGACCCCAGCATGGCATCCGCGAACGAGGTCTCGTCCCACGGCCCGTCGTAGCGCCGGCCGTTGATGAAGAACGTGGGCGTGAACAGCACGCCGCTCGCGCGTGCGCTGCGCTCGTCGGCTTCCACGCGTTGACGGGCGGCAAGGCTCGCGCGCTCGTCGTCGTGCTCGAGACCCAGGTCGTCAGCCACGGCGCGCAGGTCGTCCTCGGTCAGCGTCTCCGAACGCGTCATCAGCTTGATGTGAGCGTCCCAGAAGCTGTCCGGATCGCGCGTCCGTTCCACGAGCTCGGCGGCGCGGCGCGCAAGATCGCTGCCGGTGAGCGGCCGGTGGCGGAACACGTAGCGCAAGCGCTCGCCGAACTGATCGCGCACCTGCGAGATACGCTCGTTCGCCGCGCGACAGTGCGGGCAGGCGTAGCTGCCATACTCGACCAGTGTGATGCCGGCATGAGCCGGGCCGAGCACGTGATCGCGAGCGTCGTCGACCGGTCGATCGAGGCGATTTTTCTGCGGGTCGTCGGTCATCGCGATGAGAGATATAGCACGGGCGCCCACCGTGTCGGACCGGTCACGGCGGACCTGATACCAACGTATATATAGAGTACTGGCCTGTACAAAAGCACAGCCGGCCGAACGAATCGCGCCGCGGACGGTCCCATCGACGCGTCCGTAGCCCGAGGGATGCCCATGTCCGTCCGCCCGCTGTCCTTTGCGAGCCTGCTCCTGTCAGTGATCGTTGCCACCAGTGCGGCAGCAGCGCCGGTCGAAGGTCGCGACTACACGCGGCTCTCCACGCCGCAGCGATCCGACACTCCGGGCAAGGTGGAAGTGATCGAGTTCTTTTCCTACGGCTGTCCCCACTGCGCGGACGTGAACCCGCAGCTCAAGCCGTGGGAAGGCAAGCTGCCCGCGGACGCCGTCTTCAAGCGCGTGCCCGTGGGTTTCGGGCGGCCAGCCTGGCAGAGCCTTGCACGCGCGTACTACGCTCTGGAAGCGACCGGCGATCTCGAGCGGCTGGATCAGCCGCTGTTCGATGCGATCCACAAGCAACGCCTGCCGTTGCAGGATGAACGCAGCATCGCGGCGTGGGTCGGCAAACAGGGCGGCAACGCGGCAGCGTTCTCCGCTGCGTTCAAGTCCTTCGCCGTCGTGAACAAGACCGCACGCGCGGAAGAGCTCACCAGGCGCTACCAGATCATGCAGGTGCCGACGTTCGCGGTGGATGGCCGCTACATCGTGCTCGGCGATTCGCACGAAGCGGTGCTGGGCAACGCGAGCGCGCTGGTCACGCAGACTCAGAGAAACGCTTCGCGATAGTCCGCGATCGAAGCCTGGATGACGGCGGCGGCTTCATCGTAGCCGTACTTACCCGAGACGTGGATCGATGCGGGTTCGCCCGGCACCAGCTTGTAAGTCGTGAAATAGTGCTCGAGGCGCTCGATCAGCGCGCCCGGCATCTGCGCCAGCTCGCGCGCCTGGCCCCAGACGTAGTCACCCTCCAGCACCGCCACGATCTTGTCGTCGGCCTCGCCGCGATCGATCAGGCGCAATCCGCCCACCACGCACGCGCGCAGCAGGATCTCGGGTCGCGCGATCGGCCGCTCGCTGAACACGCAGATGTCCAGCGGATCGCCGTCTCCGCGATCGCTGCCGGGCGCCAGTTTCGCGACGCGCGTGCCGCAATAGGTCTGCGGCACGAAACCGTACAACGCCGGCGGCTGCGAAGAGGTGCGCTGCGGCCGGTCGACGCGCAGGTAGCCGCTCGCCTTGTCGACTTCGTACTTCATCAGGTCGAACGGCGTGATCTCGATGAACGCGTTGACGACGCGCGGTGCGTCGGGCCCGATCTCCAGGCCGTGCCAGGGGTGCGGGCGCCAGCGGGCATAGTCGCTCATGTGCCACTCCGGGAATTCATTCTGCCAGCACGCGGTGCACGAGCTGAACGCACACCGACCCTTCGCCGACGGCGGACGCCACGCGCTTGACGTTGCCGGCGCGCACGTCGCCCACGGCGAAGATGCCTGGCACGTTCGTCTCCAGCAAATGCGGCGCGCGCGACAGCGGCCAGTCCTCCGTGTCCTCGGCCGCAAGATCCGGCCCCGTCTTCACGAAGCCCTTGGCGTCGAGCGCCACGCACCCGTCGAGCCAGCGCGTGTTCGGCGTTGCGCCGGTCATCAGGAACACGTGCGCGATGTCGCTGGTCTGCGATTCCTCGTTGCGGCGCCAGGTGACGCGCTCGAGGTGCGTCGCACCGTGCAGGCCGGTGATCTCGGTGCGCGCGCGCAAAGTGATGTTCGCGCTCTCCTCGATGCGCCGTATGAGGTAGCGCGACATGCTCTCGGAAAGCCCCGCGGAGCGCACGATCAGGTGCACGTGGCGGCAATGCCCCGAGAGGAACACCGCGGCCTGGCCCGCGGAGTTTCCGCCGCCGACCACCACCACTTCCTCGTTCCTGCACAGCTGCGCTTCCACGTGCGTGGCGGCGAAGTAGATGCCGACGCCGAGGTACTGGGCGAGGTTGTCGAGCGCCAGCTGCCGGTACTCGGCACCGGAGGCGATCACGATCGTGCGGCCGATGACGCGCTCGCGCGCGGCGAGCTCCACCTGGTAGGGGTGGTGGTCGCAATGCAGGCGCACGGCGGTGCTCGCCACGGTGACGTCGGCCCCGAACTTCTGCGCCTGCACGAGTGCGCGGCCGGCGAGCGCCTGGCCGGAGATACCGGTGGGGAAGCCGAGATAGTTCTCGATCTTCGAGCTCGAGCCCGCCTGGCCGCCCGGGCCGCTCGTCTCCAGCACCAGCACATCCAGGCCCTCGGATGCGCCGTACACGGCGGCCGCGAGCCCCGAAGGCCCGGCACCGATCACGATCATGTCGCGCACGCGGGCCGGATCGATCTGCGGGTTCATCTTCAGGCACGCGGCGAGCTGCTCGTTGGTCGGGTTGCGCATCACCGATTCGCCGCGGCACACCACCACGGGGATGTCCGCGAGGTCGACGTGAAAGCGGTCGAGCAGCGCCTGGAAGTCCGCGTCGCGCTCGACGTCGACGTTCATGTGCGGGAAGCCGTTGCGCGTGAGGAATTGGTGCAGGCGCAGCGTATCGGCGCAGTGGCGCGAGCCGATCAGGATCACGTCGCTCTGCTGCGAGCCGATGAGGCCCACGCGACGCAGGATGAACGCGCGCATGAACAGCTCGCTCAGCTCGGTGTCGGTCTGCACCACGCCGCGAAAGCACGCCTCGTCGAGCTGGATGGCTTCACCCGCTTCGCGCACCCGCGCGCGGACCAGGCTGCCGGTGCCGCGCAGCGTGTTCATTTCCCCCATGAAACTGCCGGCCTCGTGCACGTGGACCGGGTCTTCGCCAGCAAGGCCGGGCCGCACGATCTCCACGCTGCCCGAAAGCACGACCAGGAGCTTGCCGAAGCGGTCGCCGGGTTCGACGAGGATCTGCCCGGCGCGCAGGGGCACGCGCTCGCCGTGGGCGGTCAGGCGCTCGAGCTGCTGCGGCGTGAGCGTCGGAAACATCTGTTCCCGACGGGTATCGTAGATGGTGGGCACGGGGCCGATTGTAGGAGAATTCACGCCTTCGTGTTTCCGGGATCAGCGCGTGCATCTACCGATCGAGCTCACGGCCGCCACCGTCATCTTCTGGCTCACTCTCGCCGTCAGCCTGGCCGGCCTGTACCTCAAGCCGGCCATCATCGAGCGCTGCCTGCTGCGCCCGTACACGCTGGCACGGCGGGGCGAGTACGAGCGCCTGGTCACGAGCGGGCTGGTGCACGCGGACTTCGGGCACCTGCTCTTCAACATGCTCACGTTCTATTTCTTCGCCTTCCCGCTGGAAGGGCGCATCGGCTCGATCAATTTCCTGTTCCTGTACCTGCTCGGCCTGATCGCGAGCGAGCTCGGCACCTACCTCAAGCATCGCAACAACCCCGATTACGCGACGCTCGGCGCTTCGGGCGCGATCGCCGCGGTGATGTTCGCCTTCATCGTGTATTTCCCCGACGCGAAGCTGTTCCTGCTAATCGTGCCGATTCCCGTGCCGGCGCCGCTGTTCGCCGTCGCCTACCTCGCCTACACCTGGTACTCGGCGCGCCAGGCGCGCGGACGCATCAATCACGATGCGCACCTGGGCGGCGCCATCGTGGGCCTGCTCTACGTGGCATGGCGCGATCCGCAGGCGTATGCGCGCCTGCTCGATGTGATCGGGATGTGATCGTGACGCACGCCGCGTTGCGTTCCCCGCCGGTCGTGCCCGAAACCCGTTTCGGGCGCTGGTTCCTCGGCACGCAGGTCTGGACGCGCTACGTGGTCGAGGCTGCGTTCGCTCAGTTCCTGCAGCAACTGCCCGCCGAGGCGCGCCGTCCGCGGCGCATCCTCGACGCCGGATGCGGCGCGGGTGTATCGGTGCCGCTGCTCGCGCAGCACTTCAGCCCCGAAACGATCCTGGCGATGGACATCGATCCGGGCGAGGTCGAGCGCAGCCGCCGTCGCCTGGCGCGCAGCACGCATACCGTGCAGTTCGTGGTGGGCGATGCGGCGCGGCTGAGTCTTGCCGCCGGTTCCTTCGACATGGTGCTGTGTCACCAACTGCTGCATCACACGCGCACGCAGCGCGAAGCGCTCAGCGAGTTCCATCGCGTGCTCGCGCCGGGTGGCTGGCTGCTGCTGGCGGAATCGTGCCGTGAGTTCATCCGCACGCCGGCCGTGCGCGTGATGTTTCGCCATCCGAACGATGCGCAGCGCAGCGCCGCGGAGTTCCAGCAGCTGGTGCGCGACGCCGGGTTCGCTTTCGGCGCAGCCCAGGTCGAGACCAGCACTCCGTTCTGGTCCCTGCCCGATTGGGGCCTGGCGCGCCGCCTCGGCTGGCGCGCAGCGGCGCCGCTGGAGCCCACTCAGGTCACGCTGGTCGCGGCGAAGCCGCGCTAGAAACGCGCTGTCGCCGATCCGCGTCAGGCCGCGCCGCACGCAGATTTTGCATCTCCCGGCTGACGTGCCCTTGCGGGCACGACAAGATTGAGGCGCGCGGAAAACGCGCGCCACGAAAAAGAACAGGGAGATCACGCCCCCTCGGGCCGCCGGTCCAACCCCCGACGTGTCGTCGTGTCCCGGCCGCGCGTGAACCATATGAACCGAGGGAATGCCATGACCACGAGCATACGAGGAGGGGCCGCGACAGGCGTCGTCGCGGCGGTCGTCGTGCTCGTCGAGCGATCGCGCGCCACGCGGGGCAGGCAGCTCCAGTGACCGCCGAATACAACGCGCTCACCGACGCGCAGAGGGCACAGGTACTCGCGTTCCTGGATTCGCTCTGACGAGAGCGGGTCCGGAAAGGCACCCCACCGCCGCGGCAATGCAGCGCCGCGGCGGTGGTCGGTGTC
>DASTQG010000267.1:0-5162 GCA_035761885.1 Steroidobacteraceae bacterium
CGTTGCGGAAATAGTGGTGCGCGAACGAGGGCTCGATGCCGTTGCTCGCATTGTTGGCGAGCGAGAGCGAGATCGTGCCGGTGGGCGCGATGGAGCTGTGGTGCGTGAAACGCGCGCCGGTATCAGCGAGCTCGTCCACCAGCGCCGGCGCCACTTCGGCGACGCGCTGCATGTAGCGGCTGTAGCGCGCGTGCAGGACGCGACCCAGGATCTTCGCGCCGACCTTCCACCCGTCGCGCGCCATCTCCGGCCGCTTGCGCAGCATCTCGGCCGTGACCGTGAACTCCTCGTTCATGATCGGCGCCGGGCCTTTTTCGCGCGCCAGGTCCAGCGCCGCCTGCCAGCCCGAGACCGCCAGCTCGCGCGACACGCGCTCGGTGAATTCCACGGACTTCTGCGAACCGTAGCGCATGCCGAGCATGGTGATAGTGGAGCCCAGGCCCAGGAAGCCCATGCCATGGCGGCGCTTGCGCAGGATTTCCTCGCGCTGCTTGGTGAGCGGCAGCCCGTTGATCTCGCACACGTTGTCCAGCATGCGCGTGAACACCTGCACCACGCGCGAGAACTCCTGCCAGTCGAAGGCGGCATCGCGCGTGAAGGGCTGGCGCACGAAGCGCGTGAGATTGATCGAGCCCAGCAGGCAGGAGCCGTACGGCGGCAGCGGCTGCTCGCCGCACGGGTTGGTTGCGCGAATGTTTTCGCAGAACCAGTTGTTGTTCATCTCGTTGACGCGATCGATGAGGACGAACCCCGGCTCGGCGAAGTCGTACGTGGAGGACATGATCACGTCCCACAAGCGCCGCGCCGGCAGCGTCTTATAGATCTTGCAGGCGACCAGGCCCGCCTCGTTCACCACGTAGTTGTCGTGCGTGGGCCACTCGCGCCACACGTAGTGCGCCGCATCGCTCAGGTCGGGCTTGTCGACCTCGAATTCCTTGCGATTGAGCGGGAAGGCGAGCTTCCACTCGGTATCGTTCTTCACCGCCTGCATGAACTCGTCGGTGACGAGCAGCGAGAGGTTGAACTGGCGCAGCCGGCCGGCCTCGCGCTTGGCGCGGATGAACTCCATCGCGTCCGGATGGCCGATGTCGAACGTGCCCATCTGTGCACCGCGG
Source organism: Steroidobacteraceae bacterium (assembly GCA_035761885.1). Classification (GTDB taxonomy): domain Bacteria; phylum Pseudomonadota; class Gammaproteobacteria; order Steroidobacterales; family Steroidobacteraceae; genus DASTQG01. Next base: position 1,116 of record DASTQG010000267.1, read on the forward strand.
CGGCCGCCGGCGGAGGACACGGTGAAGCACATCTTGTCGTAGATATCCATGAACGACAGCGGCCCGGAGGTGTGCGCGCCGGCGCCGGACACATACGCACCGCGCGGACGGAGCGTCGAGAACTCGTAGCCGATACCGCAGCCCGCCTTCAGGGTGAGGCCGGCCTCGTGCACCTTGTTGAGGATGTCGTCCATCGAATCGTGGATGGTTCCCGACACGGTGCAGTTGATCGTCGAGGTGGCCGGCTTGTGCTCGAGCGCGCCCGCGTTCGACGTGACGCGCCCGGCGGGGATCGCGCCCTTGCGCAATGCCCAAAGGAACTGCTCGTACCATTGCTCGCGCACGGGCTCGCGCTCCACTTCGGCGAGCGCGCGCGCCACGCGGCGATAGGTGTCGTCCATCGTCTTGTCGATGGGCGTACCGTCCTTCGCCGTGAGCCGATATTTCTTGTCCCAAATGTCGAGGGAAGCTTCCTGGAAGGAAACGCTGTCGACGTCTTTGAGCTCGAGCTTGACCACCGTGTTCATGCCTTGATGTCGCTCCCCTGAAATTCGTCCTTGAGCGCTGTGGATTTGTTCTTCTGAACAGGTGTTGTGGCGCCGGGCCGTACGACCACAACATCTTGTGTCAGGGGGCGGAGAGTATTCCCGCGTTTTGGAACCGTCAAGAATTATGTCGGACGAAAACGGGTCAGAAAACAAATTATATTTCAATATGTTACAGAATTCTCCTCGCAAATATCGAGGGCGAGAGCGCGCGCCTTCTGTCAATGCCCGTGTAGGGGTCCACCCCAATATCTTGTGTCCACCGGACGATCACAAGGCGCTCACAAGTTATGCACCGCCGCTCAACAGGCAATGCCCCTCCCCTGTTGAAAACCCGACACGAGATCCTAGATCGCGCCTCCGGTGAAACCTGGAATCGGCGGAGGCCATCATGATGACCAGATACGAACCGTGGGTGCTCGTGAATCGCGTGAGCCGCGATCTCGAGCGTCTTTTCAATGCATCCGGTGACGGCGCGGACGATTCGCGCAGCTCCGTGGTGGAGTGGGTGCCGGCGGTGGACATCAAGGAAGAGGACGCGCAGTTCGTGCTGCACGCCGATCTTCCGGGCGTGGAGCCCAAGGACATCGAAATCACCATGGAAAAGGGCCTGCTTACGATCCGCGGCCGCCGCCAGTCGGAGGCGCGCGACGAGCAGAACGGCTTCCGGCGCGTGGAGCGCGTGACGGGCGAGTTCTTCCGCCGTTTCAGCCTGCCTGACACGGCCGACTCGCAGTCCATCAAGGCGAAGCACGTGAACGGAGTGCTCGAGGTGAGCATCCCGAAGCAGGCGCAGGTCCTGCCACGGCGCATCGAGGTAGCGGCCAAGTAAGGTCGCCCGGCCGAACCGGCCCGGCGGGCGGAACTTTCCGCCCGCCGGCTGTGCCGTAAAAGGCCACAGCCGAGCACGCAGGACCCGTTGCGGAGCACATTTGCAACGAACCCGCGGAGGCACCCAAAATGGTGGCGTCATAACTCCGGGCCGCGCGATTCCGCGCCGCACCCGACACCTGCACAGCAGAGGTTCGCATCGCATGCCGACGTTCGTTGCCCGTCCCCTCGCCTCGTTCCTCCTGCTGACCGCGCTCAGTTGCGCGGGCACGCTCGCCCAGGCGCAGCTGCCCGCCAAGGTGGGCGACACACCGGTCCCCTCGCTCGCACCGATGATCAAGAAGGTGTCCCCCACGGTGGTGAGCATCGCCACCCGCGGCACCATCCGCGGCGGCAACAATCCGCTGCTGGACGATCCGTTCTTTCGCCGTTTCTTCGAGGACGGCCCGCGCAACCTGCCGCGCGAGCGTGAGTTCACCAGCGCAGGCTCCGGCGTCGTGGTCGACAGCAAGCTCGGCTACATCATCACCAACGCGCACGTGGTCGCGAACGCGACCGAGATCACCATCACCACGCAGGACAACCGCAGATACACGGCCGAAGTGGTGGGATCCGACCCGCCTTCCGACGTGGCAGTGCTCAAGCTCAAGGACAAGACGAACCTCGCGGCCATCACCCTCGGCGACTCCTCGAACCTGGAAGTGGGCGATTTCGTGGTCGCGATCGGCAATCCCTTCGGCCTGCAGCACAGCGTGACCTCCGGCATCGTCAGCGCCCTCGGGCGCGCGCCGCAGATCCAGGAAGACGCCTTCGAGGATTTCATCCAGACCGACGCCTCGATCAACCCGGGCAACTCGGGCGGCGCGCTCGTGAACCTCAAGGGGGAGCTCGTGGGCGTTAACAGCGCCATCCTGTCCGGGGGCGGCGGCAACATCGGCATCGGCTTCGCGATCCCGGTGAACATGGTCAAGAACGTGATGGACCAGCTCATCCGCTTCGGCGAGGTGAAGCGCGGCATCCTCGGCGTGCGCATCTTCACGCTCACGCCCGATCTGCTGGAAGCCGCCGGCGCCCCGCCGAACACGCAGGGTGCGCTGGTCTCGCAGGTCGACGAAGGTTCCGCGGCCGAAAAGGCCGGCATCAAGATCAACGACATCATCACCTCGATCAACGGTACCGCCGTGCGCAGCGGCGGCGAGCTGCGCAACGCGATCGGGCTGCTGCGCGTGGGCGAGAAGATCGAAGTGGGTCTGCTGCGCGATGGCAAGCCGCGCAAGGTCACGGCGCTCATCGGCGAGGCGACCGCCAGCACCGCCGCGGCAGCCACCGACATACATCGCGGACTCGAAGGCGCGCGCCTTTCGGACGCGCCGAACGCCACAGGCGTGCTGGTGGCCGACGTGGAGCGTGATTCGCCGGCAGCTCAATCCGGCATCAGGCCGAACGACGTCATCGTCGGCGTGAATCGCTCGCGCGTGAACAACCTGCGCGAGCTGCGCACCGCGACGGATCAGCTGCGCGCGGCCGCCCAGGGCGGCAACTATGCGCTGGTGCTGAGCGTTCGCCGCAACAACCAGACGCAGCTGCTGCCGATCCGCTGAACGTGCAACCAGGTCAGGGAGCGCGCGCCGGCGTGTGCGCTTCCTGGCTATAGCGTCGCACGCGGATGTCCGCCTGCGCCTGGTGTCCCGCGAAGCCCTCGAGCGCGCACAGGCGCGAGCAATATTCCCCGATCAGCACCGACGCTTCCGGGGTGGTCACGCGCTGATAAGTGCACGTCTTGATGAACTTGCCCACCCACAGCCCGCCCGTGTAGCGCGCGGCCTTGCGCGTGGGCAGCGTGTGGTTGGTGCCGATCACCTTGTCACCGTAGGACACGTTGGTGGTGGGGCCGAGGAACAGCGCGCCGTAGTTGCGCATACGCTCCAGGAAGAAGTCAGGATCGCGCGTCATCACTTGCACGTGCTCGGAGGCGATTTCGTCGGCGACCGCGACCATCTCCTCGCGCGTATCGCACACGATCACCTGTCCGCAGGTAGCCCACGCCTTACCCGCAATCGCGGCCGTCGGCAACGTGCGCAGCTGTACCTCAATCTGCGCCATCGTGTCGCGAGCCAGCGCTTCTGAATCGGTGAGCAGCACCGCCGGCGAGTCCGGCCCGTGCTCCGCCTGCCCGAGCAGGTCCGTCGCGCACAGCTCGCCGTCCACGCTGTCGTCGGCGATGACGAGAGTCTCAGTGGGGCCCGCGAGGAGGTCGATGCCCACTTCGCCGAAGAGTTGCCGCTTGGCTTCGGCGACGAATGCGTTGCCCGGTCCGACGATGACATCGGCCCGCGAGATCTGCGCTGTGCCGATGGCCATCGCGCCCACAGCCTGCACACCACCGAGGCAATAGATTTCGTCCGCACCAGCCATGTCCATGGCGACGACGATCGCGGGCATAGGCTCGCCCTGGAACGGCGGAGCGGCGGCGATCACACGCGGCACGCCAGCCACCTTCGCCGTCACGACGCTCATGTGTGCGCTCGCGATGAGCGGGTACTTGCCGCCCGGCACGTAGCAACCCACGCTCGCGACGGGAATGTTCTTGTGGCCCAGCACGACGCCCGGCAACGTCTCCACCTCGACGTCCCGCAGCGCCTCGCGCTGGATCTGCGCAAAGCGGCGAACC
>DASTQG010000268.1:0-5425 GCA_035761885.1 Steroidobacteraceae bacterium
GGCGACGCGTGCGAGGTGTGCGGGTCGGTGTACGCTCCCACCGATCTCAAGAATCCGTACTCGACGCTCTCGGGCGCCACGCCCGAGCTGCGCTCCTCGGATCACCTCTTTTTCAAGCTGTCCGATTCACGCTGCCGCACCTTCCTGGCCTCCTGGCTCGACGGTGAAGTGCGCGGCGCGCCGCGCCTGCAGCCGCAGGTCGTGAACAAGGCGCGCGAATGGCTGCAGGGCACCGGCGACCGGGCGCTCGGCGACTGGGACATTTCGCGCGACGCGCCCTACTTCGGCATTCCGATTCCTGACGTGCCCGGCAAGTACTTCTACGTCTGGCTGGACGCTCCGATCGGCTACCTGGCCTCGCTCAAGAACTACTTCGTGACCGGCAAGGCCGCGGCCAACGGGGAGAAGCGCACGTTCGAAGAGTTCCTGCAGGCGCCGGACAGCGAGCAGATCCACTTCATCGGCAAGGACATCATCTACTTCCACACGCTGTTCTGGCCGGCGATGCTCAGGTTCGCGGGAGTGCCCTACAAGGTGCCCGACCACGTCTACGTGCACGGTTTCATCCAGCTCTCCGGCGAAAAGATGTCCAAGTCGCGCGGCACGGGCATCGACCCGCTGCGCTACCTGGACCTCGGGCTCAACCCGGAATGGTTCCGCTACTACATCGCCGCCAAGCTCAGCTCCGGTGTCGAGGACCTGGACTTCAATCCCGAGGACTTCGTCGCGCGCGTGAACAGCGACCTGGTGGGCAAGTACAACAACATCATCAGCCGCTACGCCGCGATCCTGGGCAAGCACTTCGACGGCGTGGTGCTGCCGGAGGGCCCTGACACTGCCGAAGCGCGTCCGTATTCCACCATCGCCATGGCGTCGCGCCAGGCAGTGATCGACTGCTTCGAGAGCCGCGATTTCGGCAAAGCCGTGCGCGAGATCATGCGTTGCGTGGACCTCATCAACCAGCGTACCGACGAGCACAAGCCCTGGGAGATGGCGAGAGTGATGGGCGACGACGCGAACAAGCGCGCGCAGCTGCATCGCCTGGGCTCCGATGCCGTGCGCGCATTTCGCGTGCTCACGTTCTATCTCGCGCCGATCCTCCCCGAGACGGCGCGGCGCGTCGCCGAGCTGCTGGGGCTGGAATACCCCCTGCGCTGGAAGGACGTGGACTCGCCGATCGCCCGCATCAAGCCATACGAGCACCTGATGAAGCGCGTGGACGCGAAACAGGTCGACGCGCTGTTCGAAGCTCCCGCGAAGGCCGCAGCAGCGAGCGGTGGCGCGCAACCGCCGGTGAGCAGTGCGACAGCTTCCGCTGCTGCAGGCAGCGCGGGAGCGAAGGCTGCCGCGACGCCCGGCAACGTTTCGATCGACGATTTCTCCAAGGTCGACCTGCGCATCGCGCGCATCGAACGCGCGGAACTGGTGGAAGGGGCGGACAAGCTCCTGCGGCTCACGCTGGATCTGGGCACGTACAAGCGCACCGTGTTCGCCGGCATCCGCTCGGCCTATGCGCCCGCGGACCTGGAAGGCCGCCTGACGGTGATGGTTGCCAACCTCGAGCCGCGCAAGATGCGTTTCGGGGTGTCGGAGGGCATGGTCCTGGCTGCGAGCGGTGAGGGTCCGGGGCTGTTCCTGCTGTCGCCCGACTCGGGCGCTCAGCCGGGCATGAAGGTGAAGTGAGCGACGCCACCGCACCCGCCGACACGGCGCGACTCGCCGACGACATCGACGCGCTGCTGCCGCAGACCCAGTGCACGCGTTGCGGCTACGCAGGCTGCAAGCCCTACGCGCAGGCGATCGCTGCGGGCGAGGCCGCGATCAATCAGTGCCCGCCGGGCGGGCAAGCCACGATCGACGCGCTGGCCACGCTGCTCGGCCGGCCCGCGTCGCCCCTCAATCCGGCAAACGGCGTCGAAGCGCCTCCCAGGATCGCGGTGATCGACGAAGAGCGTTGCATAGGTTGCGCGAAGTGCCTGCCCGCCTGTCCCGTCGATGCCATCGTCGGCGCGCATCGTTTCATGCACACCGTCATTGCTCGGCAGTGCAACGGCTGCGAGCTGTGCCTGCCGCCCTGCCCGGTCGACTGCATCAGCATGGTGGATGCGTGCGACGCCGCCGGTCTGCCTCAGCCAATGCCGTCATGGTCGCAGTTGCGCGAGCGCGCTCACGAGTACCGTGCGCGCTTCGATGCTCACACAGCGCGGCGTGAGCGATCGCAACAGGCACGCGAAGCGTTGCTGGCAGCTCGCAAGGAGCGGGCGCGGGGCTGGCGCGGAACGGACCCGCGGCCGTGAAGCCCGCGGCGGTCGGCGAGATGTTCGCGAGGCTGCGCGCCGCCAATCCGCACCCTCGCACCGAGCTGGAATACTCCTCGCCCTTCGAGCTGCTGGTCGCGGTGATCCTGTCCGCGCAGGCGACCGATCGCAGCGTGAACCTCGCGACGGCGGAGCTGTTCAAGGTGGCGCGCTCCCCGGCCGCGATGATCGCCCTCGGCGTGGAGGGGTTGTCGCGTCATATCAAGTCGATCGGCCTGTTCAACACCAAGGCGAAGAACGTGATCGCCGCGAGTCGCATCCTCGTCGAGCAGCACGGCGGCAGAGTCCCGCCCGATCGTGCCGCGCTCGAAGCGCTGCCGGGCGTGGGTCGCAAGACCGCCAATGTCGTGCTGAACGTCGCGTTCGATCAACCGACCATCGCAGTCGACACGCACATCTTCCGCGTGGCGAACCGCACCGGGCTCGCGTCCGGAGCGACGCCGCTCGAAGTCGAGGAGAAGCTGCTGCGCGTCGTGCCCGACGAGTATCGCCAGCACGCTCACCATTGGCTGATCCTGCATGGCCGCTACGTGTGCACCGCGCGCAAGCCCGCTTGTCCCAGCTGCGTGATCAGAGACCTGTGCCGCTACCCTCACAAGACGCCCGCCGAGGGAACTTCGCGCGGCGCGACGCGCTCTGAGCGCGACAGCTCCACCCGCCCCCGCAGGAACTCACGTGCCCGTATTCCATGACCAGTCGCGCGAGCATCTGCGGCGCATGTACGTGGAGGCCTGGCGCAAGCAGCGCGCCGGCGAGGCGCTCGAGCCTCTGGAAGCGCAGGTCGCGCGCGTGATCGCGGAGCACCCGGAATATCACGGAGTGCTCACCGCAGGCGAGGCTGCGCTCGCAGCGGAATTTCTCCCGGAAGGTGGCGCGGAGAATCCGTTTCTGCACCTGGGGCTGCACCTGGCCATCCGCGAGCAGGTCGCAACGGATCGTCCGCCCGGGATCGCCGCTGCCCATGCACGACTGGCGCAGCGCCTGGGTTCCCAGCACGAGGCCGAGCACGAAATGCTGGAGGTCCTGGGTGAAGCACTGTGGTCGGCGCAGCGCTCCGGCACGGCGCCGGACGAGGCAGCCTACCTGGAGCGCATCCAGCGGCTCGCCAGCGGCGTAGCCACGAGTTGAGCATGCATGCCTCCCCCTCGTTCTTCGGTGCCGGGCTCGGCTTCCGTCGCCCCCTGATCGCCGCCCTCGAGACGCAGCAGGCGGACGGGGTGGACTTCTTCGAGCTCGCGCCGGAGAACTGGGTGCACGTCGGCGGCGCTCTGGGTCGCAAGCTGCGCGCATTCACCGAGCGCCACACCTTCATCGCGCACGGCCTGTCCCTGTCGCTCGGAGGGCCCGCGCCGCTCGACGAGACCCTGCTGCGCGATATCAAGGCGTTCCTCGACCTGCATGGCATCGACTCCTACAGCGAGCACCTGAGCTACTGCTCGGACGAAGCGCAGCTCTACGACCTCATGCCGATTCCGTTCACCGCCGAGGCTGTGGTTCACGTGGCGGCGCGCGTCAGGCGCGCCGCCGAGATCCTCGAGCGCCCGATCGCGCTCGAGAACGTCTCCTACTACACGCCGACGCGCACCGAGCTGAGCGAGATCGACTTCGTGAACGCCGTGCTCGAGGAAGCCGACTGCGATCTGCTGCTCGACGTGAACAACATCTTCGTCAACAGCGTGAACCACGGCTATGACGCCGCCCGCTTTCTCGAGGCATTGCCGGCGCGCCGAGTGCGCTACTTTCACACCGCCGGTCATCTCGTCGAGGCGCCCGACATTCGCGTCGACACCCACGGTGACGCGGTTTGCGAGGATGTGTGGGATCTTCTCGCTCGTGCCTATCGCCACTGCGGTCCCGTGCCGACGCTCGTGGAGCGCGATTCGAACTTTCCGCCCCTGAGCGAGCTCCTCGGCGAAGTGCGGCGCGTGCGCGAGCTGCAGCGGGCGACTGACATATGAACCACCAGGAGGTGCAACGCGCCTTCGCGGCGCACTTGCGCGATCCGCAGCGTCATCCGGCGCCGCCCGGCATGGAGGAGCGGCGCGTTGCCGTCTACCGCGAGCTTTTCTTCAACAATGTGTCGAGCCTGCTCGGCAGCACGTTCCCGGTACTGCGGCTCATTCTCGGCGAAGCGCGCTGGCGCGCGCTGGTGCGGGATTTCTACGCCTCACACCCGGCCCGCACGCCGCTGTTCCTCGAAGTGCCGCGCGAAATGGTCGAGTACCTCGTGCAGGAACGCACCGCCCAGCCGGACGATCCGCCCTTCATGGCCGAGCTCGCGCACTACGAATGGGTCGAGCTCGCCCTGGGCATCGATCCCACGGAAATTCCCGACAGCGGATTCCAGCCCGAGGGGGACCTGCTGGAGGGCACTCCGTTGCTCTCGCCGCTGGCATGGCCGCTGGCGTACCGCTTCCCGGTGCAGCGCCTCTCTCCCGACTTCCAGCCCGAGAGCGCACCGCGAGAACCAACCTTGCTCGTAGCCTGCCGGCGGCGCGACGACCAGGTGAAGTTCGCAGTCATCAACGCTCTCACCGCCCGTCTGCTGGAGCTCATGCAGGAAGGTGGAGAAAAAAGTGGGCGGGAATTGCTGTCGCAGTTGGCGAAAGAGACTTCCCGCCCACAAGCGGGGTCGTTGATCCAGGCCGGCAGTGCGGTGCTCGAGGAGCTGCGGCGCGCGCAGATCGTGCTCGGGAGCCGCGCCCGCAACTCCTAGCAGACCCGGCGATATCTTCGGGCGAGATCGATCATCGTGCCGCTCCGCGAGCGAGCGAGCGCGAGCCGCCGTCCACCTTGCGCAACACGCCGACCACGATGCCCTCGATGATGAGCGCCTCCTCCTTGAGGTTGACGCGAATCGGCTCGAACTCGGAGTTCTCCGGCAGGAGCCAGGCGATCGATCCGTCCTGGCGATAGCGCTTGACCGTGACTTCGTTCTCGAGGCGCGCAACAACGATCTGGCGGTTGCGCACCTCCGGCGTGCGATGCACCGCGACGAGGTCTCCGTCCAGGATGCCGGCGTCCCGCATGCTCATGCCGGTGACCTTCAGCAGGTAGTGCGGCTTGGGCTGGAACAGTTCCGGATCGATCTGGTAGCGGCCCTCGAT
>DASTQG010000269.1:0-15328 GCA_035761885.1 Steroidobacteraceae bacterium
AACGCCGGCGTCGGTAGTGGAGCCGTTGGCCACCAGGTCCATCGGTGTGAGCAGCGCGCGTCCGGGCGCACTGCCGAGCGTGACGCCGCCCACGCTGAAGGTGACGTTCTGCCCGACTTCGTAAGTGAACGAGCCGCTGGCACCGGTCTGGCCGCTCTGGCCTCCCGATGCGTAGGACAGCCCGGTGACGTTCGAGTCCTTGAACGTTCCGGTGGCGGTCTGCGGTGTCGGTGTGGGCCCGGGGGTGGACGGACTACCGTCGTCACCGCCGCCGCAACCTGCCAACGTCGCCACGAGCAGCGCGGCCGAGGTGGCGGCGCGCGAGAACGCAAAACTGGAATGGAAGTTCACGGACCCCTCCCGAGGAGTAGTTGTTGGACGGGAGCGGTCGTTACCGACCGAGCTCCTCGTCGTCTCCTGTCGCGGCCCGTGCGGTCATCGCACCGGCTGCCCGCGGGGCGACGCCGTTTTCAATTGAGGGGAGGTGGCGCTTCTGGTATCGTGATCGCCCGTCGAAAATTTGCGATGCGCGGCGCAAACGATGACGGGGTTGACTTCTCCGCATCACCGTTGCCCGCCGCATTTTTCTCTCCTCCCGGCGACGGTGGCTTCAAGATGACACGTTTCGTATTCGTGACCGGTGGCGTCGTTTCCTCGCTGGGGAAGGGCATCGCCTCCGCCTCGCTGGGCGCGATCCTCGAGGCCCGCGGGCTGAAGATCGCGATGGTCAAGCTCGACCCCTACATCAACGTCGATCCGGGCACCATGAGCCCGTTCCAGCACGGCGAGGTGTTCGTGACCCAGGATGGCACGGAAACCGACCTGGACCTGGGCCATTACGAGCGCTTCGTGCGCACCACCACCGGCCGGCACAGCAACTTCACCACCGGGCGGATCTACGAGCGCGTGATCGCCAAGGAGCGCCGCGGTGACTATCTCGGCGCCACCGTTCAGGTGATCCCGCACATCACCGATGAAATCAAGCGCTCGATCAGGCTGGGGGCCGGGGAAGCGGACGTGTGCATGGTGGAGATCGGCGGCACGGTCGGCGACATCGAGTCGCTGCCCTTCCTCGAGGCGATCCGCCAGCTGGGCGTGGAGCTGGGGCGCAACAACACGGTGTTCATGCATCTCACGCTCATTCCCGAGGTCGGGCCCTCGCGCGAGATCAAGACCAAGCCCACGCAGCACTCGGTCAAGGAACTGCGCTCGATCGGCATCCAGCCGGACGTGCTGCTGTGCCGCTGCCGCCATCCGTTGCAGGACGAACAGCGGCGCAAGATCGCGCTCTTCACCAATGTCGAGGAGCGCGCGGTGTTCTCCGCCGTGGATGCGGACGACATCTACAAGATTCCGATGCTCCTGCACGAGCAGGGGCTGGACGACATCGTGGTGGACAAGCTGCGCCTGAACGTGCCGCCCACCGATCTCGCCGAGTGGCGCGCGGTGGTCTCGGCCAAGGCCAACCCCGAGGCGCAGGTGAACGTCGCGATGGTGGGCAAGTACGTGCAGATCCGCGACTCGTACATCTCGCTCAACGAGGCGCTGACGCATGCGGGCGTGCGCACCCGCACGCGCGTGAACGTGCACTACATCGAGTCGCAGGACCTGGAAACGCAGGGCACCGGCGCGCTCGACGGCATGGACGCGATCCTGGTTCCGGGCGGTTTCGGCGAGCGCGGCATCGAGGGCAAGATCAAGGCGGTCGAGTACGCGCGCCTGAACGGCATTCCGTACCTCGGCATCTGTCTCGGCATGCAGGTCGCGGTCATCGAGTACGCGCGCCACGTGGCCGCGCTGGAAGGCGCCAACAGCACGGAATTCAACCGTGCCACGCCGCATCCGGTGATCGCGCTGATCACGGAATGGCAGGACCAGGCACTGGGCACGCAGATGCGCGACGAGCAGTCCGAGAAGGGCGGCACGATGCGCCTGGGCTCACAGGAGGCGCGCATCGTGTCCGGATCGCTGGCGCACGCCGTCTACGGCCGCGATCACATCATGGAAAGGCACCGTCACCGCTACGAATTCAACAACCGCTACATGGAGCGCCTCACCAAGGCGGGCCTGCGTTTCTCCGGCTTCTCCAGCGACGGGCTGGTGGAGCTCATCGAGCTGCCCGGTCATCCATGGTTCATGGCCTGCCAGTACCACCCCGAGTTCAATTCGACGCCGCGCGACGGTCATCCGCTGTTCACGGGCTTCATCCGCGCCGCGCGCAACTACCGCGCCGCTTCGCTCCCTCACGCGGCGAGCGCGTGACATGAAGATCTCCGGTCGAATGAAGCTCGGACCCTACGAGGTCGGGCCCGACCTGCCGTTCTTCCTGATCGCGGGGCCCTGCGTCGTGGAGAGCGAGGAGCTCACGCTCGCCACCGCGCAGCGCCTGCGCGAGATCACCGCGAGCCTGAAGATCCCGTTCGTGTTCAAGGCCTCCTACGACAAGGCCAACCGTTCCTCGCGCTCGAGCTACCGCGGTCCGGGCATCGAAGAGGGGCTGCGGGTGCTGGCGGAGGTGAAGAAGCGGATCGGCGTGCCGGTCCTCACCGATGTGCACGAGGACACGCCGTTCGCCGAGGTGGCGAGCGTCGTGGACGTGATGCAGACGCCGGCGTTCCTGGTGCGCCAGACCAACTTCATCGTGAACGTGTGTTCGCACGGCAAGCCCGTGAACATCAAGAAGGGCCAGTTCCTCTCGCCGTGGGAGATGCAGAACGTGGTGGACAAGGCACGCTCCACCGGCAACGACGCCATCATGGTGTGCGAGCGCGGCTTCACCTTCGGCTACAACAATCTCGTCTCCGACATGCGCTCGCTCTCGGTGATGCGCTCCACCGGTTGCCCCGTGGTGTTCGATGCCACGCACTCGGTGCAGCTCCCCGGCGGCAAGGGCAGCGCCTCGGGCGGGCAACGTGAGTTCATTCCGGTACTGGCGCGCGCCGCGGTCGCCGCGGGTGTGTCGGGCCTTTTCATGGAAACGCACCCCGATCCCGAGCGTGCGCTCAGCGACGGGCCGAACGCCTGGCCGCTCGATCGCATGGAGTCGCTCCTGACGACGCTCAAGGCGCTGGATGCAGCCGCGAAATCACGTCCGTTCGAGGAAGAGTTGCTATGAGTTCCATTGCCGACATCCGCGGACGCGAAGTCATCGACTCGCGCGGTAATCCCACCGTGGAGGCGGACGTCCACCTCGATTCGGGAGCCATGGGACGCGCGGCGGTGCCTTCGGGCGCTTCCACCGGCACGCGCGAGGCGGTCGAGCTGCGCGACGGCGATCCGAAGCGCTACCTGGGCAAAGGCGTGCTGAACGCGGTCGCGAACGTGAACGGCCCGATCCGGCAGGCGCTGAAGGGCTTCGATCCGCACGACCAGCAGGGTCTCGATGCGCGGATGATCGAGCTCGACGGCACCGAGAACAAGTCGCACCTGGGCGCCAACGCGATACTCGCTGTGTCGCTCGCTGCGGCACACGCAGCGGCGCGCGAGCGCAAGCAGTCACTCTACCGGCACATCGCGGGCCTGATCGGGAACAGATCCGAGGATCTCACCTTGCCGGTGCCGATGATGAACATCATCAACGGCGGCGCGCACGCGGACAACAGTGTCGACATCCAGGAGTTCATGATCCTGCCCGTCGGCGCGCCCAGCCTGAGCGAGGCGGTGCGGATGGGTGCGGAGATCTTCCACACCCTCAAGAAGGTGCTGCACAAGAAGGGCCTGGGCACGGCGGTGGGCGATGAGGGCGGCTTCGCGCCGGACCTGCCTTCGAACGAGGCGGCGCTGGAAGTGATCATCGAGGCAATCGGCCTGGCGGGCTACACCGCGGGCGGCGACATCTACCTCGGACTGGACGTTGCGAGCTCGGAGTTCTACAGCGAAGGCGTGTACACGCTGGAATCGGAAGATCGCCAGTTCAGCGCCGCGCAGTTCACGGACTACCTCGCGGAGCTGGTGGGGCGCTATCCGATCATCACGATCGAGGACGGCATGAGCGAGGGCGACTGGACGGGCTGGTCGCTGCTCACCCAGAAACTGGGCCAGCGCGTGCAGCTGGTGGGTGACGATCTGTTCGTGACCAATACGAAGATCCTGAAGGAAGGCATCGACAAGGGCATCGCCAACTCCATCCTGATCAAGGTGAACCAGATCGGCACGCTGAGCGAGACGCTCGCCGCGATCGACATGGCGACGCGCGCGGGCTACACGGCGGTGGTGTCGCACCGTTCCGGGGAGACCGAGGACGCCACGATTGCAGACATCGCCGTCGCCACCAGCGCGACGCAGATCAAGACCGGCTCGATGTCCCGCTCGGATCGCGTCGCAAAGTACAACCAGCTCCTGCGCATCGAGGCCGAGCTCGGCGCGCACGCGATCTACGCCGGCCGCAACGCGTTCCCACGCTCCCTGAAGTTCGCCTGAGGGCGCGGGCGTGAGTGTCTTGCCCGCTTCTGCTAGGCTCGCGGCGCGATGAAGATCTTCGCGCTCGTGCTGTTCCTCCTGCTCGTGCTGTTGCAGGCGCGGCTGTGGGTGTCGGGCGAGGGCGTGCGCAAGGTCAATCGCCTGGAGCAGGCGGTCGCGGAACAGGCGCAGGAAAACGCCGCCCTCAAGGCGCGCAACGAGCGCCTCGCCGCCGAGGTGAAGGACCTCAAGGAAGGCATGACGGCGGTGGAGGAGCGGGCGCGCAGCGACCTGGGCATGGTCGGTGCCAACGAGACCTTCTACCAGGTCGTACCCGCCGAGAAGCCCCCCGCGCCCGCGGTCGAGCCTCCCGGGGTCGGGGGTGCGGATTCCGCTGAGCCGGCCGATGCGCCGGAGCCCAAGCCGCAGTCCTCACAACAAGCCCTGGCTCGATGAGCGCCCCGGTTCGCGCGCCGCGCTGCTGGGTCGTCATCCCGGCCGCGGGGAGCGGCCAGCGGATGACAGGCGCCGCTGCCGACAAATCCCTGGCCAAGCAATACCTGCCGCTCGCGGGCGCCACGGTCATCGAGCACGCCGTCGCGCCGTTCCTCTCGCATCCGCGTGTCGCGGCCGTGGTCGTGGTGCTGGCGAGCGAGGATCGATGCTTTCGCACCCTGGCGCTGTCCGGGCACGAGCGCGTGAGCACTGCGATCGGCGGTGCCGAGCGAGCGCACTCGGTGCTGAACGGGCTGGAAGCTCTCGCAACGCGCGCCTCCGTCGATGACTGGGTCCTGGTGCACGATGCCGCGCGACCCTGTCTCACGCTCTCCGACCTCGACCGCCTGATCGCGGAGCTCGAGCACGACGAGGTGGGAGGCTTGCTGGCGCTGCCCGCCGGGGACACGCTCAAGCAGCAGGCTGGCGCGCAAGCGCGCAGCGCGATGACCGTGGATCGCTCGCGCATCTGGCGCGCGCAGACGCCGCAGATGTTCCGCTTCGGGAATCTGCGAACGGCGCTGCGTGAAGCTTTGCAGCAGGGCCTGGCAGTGACCGACGAAGCCGCGGCGATCGAGGCGCGCGGACTCGCACCGCGCCTGGTGACGGGGTCGGCCCGCAACATCAAGGTGACGGTTTCCGAGGACCTGGCATTGGCCGAGGCAATCCTCGGCGGCGGTCGCGGAGCTGACAGGGGAGCGGCGATGCGGGTGGGAATGGGCTTCGATGCGCATCGCTACGGCGAAGGCGACCACGTGATGCTCGGCGGCGTGCGCATCGCGCACACCCGCGGCATCGTCGCGCACTCCGACGGCGACGTGCTGATCCATGCGCTGTGCGATGCGTTGCTCGGCGCGGCCGGGCTCGGCGACATCGGGCAGCACTTCCCCGATACGGATCCCCAGTGGCGCGGCGCCGCAAGCGCACTCTTGCTCGAGCAGGTGGTGCGGATGCTCGCCGCGCGCGGATTGCGTGCCGCGAGTGCGGACCTCACCTTGCTCGCCGAGGAACCGCGCCTGGCTCCGCACCGGGAGGCCATTCGCGCGCGGCTCGCGCAGCTTCTCGGGCTGCAGACGGCCGACGTGAATCTCAAGGCGACGACGCTCGAGCGCATGGGTTTCATCGGCCGCGGCGAAGGCCTGGCCGCCCAGGCCATCGTGACGGTTCGCGGTCAAAGAGAATGACGGCGGCCCCGGAATTGCTGGAGCGCGCTCGCCGCGCCGCGCTCGATCCGCCGCGTGCCCACGGCACGCCGCCGGTGACGGGGCGACTGCGTGCGGCGCCGGAGGATTTCATCGTCGATGAGGAGCTCGGCTTCGCCCCGGACGGCGAGGGCCCGCATTTCCTGCTGCGCGTGCGCAAGCGCGGCGCCAACACCGAATTCGTCGCGCGCGAGCTGGCGCGGCACGCGCGCACCCGGCCGCCCGAGGTGGGTTTCGCGGGCCTCAAGGATCGAAACGCGGTGGCGACGCAGTGGTTCACGGTGCCGCGCGGCACGTTGCAGGCACAGGACTGGACCTCTTTGACGCATCCGGAGTTCGAAGTGCTCGAGGCGCATGCGCACCGGCGCAAGCTGCGCCGCGGCGCGCTCGCGGGCAATCGTTTCCGCTTGTGCATCCGCGAGCTCGGCGGTGAGCGTGCCAAGCTCGAGCAGCGTGTCGCGACGCTGAACGCGCAGGGTGTGCCGAACTACTTCGGCGAACAACGCTTCGGCCGCGACGGCGGCAATCTCACGCGTGCCTTCGACTGGGCCGCTTCCGGCCAGGAACCGCGCGCACGCGGCGACGTGGGCTTCGCGCTCTCGGCGGCGCGCAGCGCGATATTCAACGCCGTATTGGCCGAGCGCGTGACGCGCGGCGACTGGCGGGTGCTGCTGGACGGCGATGTCGCCAACCTGCAAGGCTCGGGGAGCGTGTTCGCTGTGCCGGGCGTGGATGAAACCCTCCGACACAGGGCGGCGGAGCTGGACCTGCATCCCACGGGGCCATTATGGGGTGCAGGCGATTCGATGGCTGGCGGCGCGGTGCGGGAGCTGGAGCGCGAGGTAGCGGACAGCTTCCAGCCGCTCGCTTCGCTCCTGGAACGCGAAGGCCTGCGCGCGGAGCGCCGCAGCCTGCGCCTGAAAGTGGAGGAACTGCGCGCGAGCGTCGAGGGCGATACGCTCACGCTCCAGTTCCGCCTCGACCCGGGCGCGTTCGCCACGACGGTGCTGCGGGAGCTCATGTGAGGATCACGCCATGATCGAAACACTGCAACACGGACGCGTGCAGGAGATTCGCCTCGCGCGCCCGCCCGTGAATGCCCTGGACTCCGATCTGCTCGTGGCGCTCGTGGACGCGTTGCGAGCCGCGCGCAACGCCGGTGCCATCGTGCTGTCCGGGCAACCGGGAATGTTCTCGGCGGGCCTGGACGTGCCGCGGCTGCTCGGTTATTCGCGCCAGCAGATGAGCCAGTTCTGGGCGCACTTCTTCGGCGCGCAGCAGGCGCTCGCGAGCTGCCCGGTTCCCGTCGCTGTCGCTCTCACGGGGCACAGTCCCGCGGGAGGCGCGGTGCTCGCGCTCCAGTGCGATCACCGCGTGATGGCGGATGGCAAGTACAAGATCGGGCTCAACGAAGTGCAGGTCGGCCTTTTCCCGGGACCCACGATCTACGCCGCCTTCAAACGCCTGGTCGGCACGCGCAACGCCGATCGCCTCATGACCGGCGGCATCATGCTTTCGCCCGCCGAGGCGCTGGGCGCGGGTCTCGTGGACCGCGTCGTGCCGGAAGGAGAGGTGATTGCAGCGGCGCTCGAGTGGGCACAGCACATGGCGAGCCTTCCGCCGCGGGCGCTCGCGCTGACGCGTCGCATGGCCCGAGCGGACCTGGTGGCGCTGACCGCGAACCTGGGCGACGCCGACTACGAGGCGATGAATGAAGCCTGGTACAGCGAGGAGACGCAGGCGACGATGCGCCGCCTGGTGGAGCGGCTGCGCAAGAGTCAGTAACGCAGCAGCACGTAGATCGCCCCCGTACCGCCATCCACCGGCCTCGCGGAAGCGAAGGCGAGCACCGCATCGGTTCTCTGCAGCACGCCGTTCACGGTGTGCTTGATCACCGGACCGCGGTGGCCGGAACGCAGGCCCTTGCCGTGAATGATGCGCACGCAGCGGCAGTGCTCGCGCATCATCGCTTCGAGAAACTCGCGCAGCGCCTGCTTGGCCTGGGCGGAGGTGTAGCCGTGCAGGTCGAGCTCCGCCTCGCAGCGATAGTCGCCCCGGCGCAGCTTGCGCAGCAGCGTGTCGTGCACCCCGGCGCGCCGGAAGGAAATTTCGTCGCCGGTCTCGACCAACAGGTCGCCGGGCCTGAGCTCCAGGCTCTCGCGCAGCACCTCCTGCTCGTCGCGGCGCGCGAAAATGGCGCGTGCCCGCGGCTTGCGCTTCTGGGGTCGTGGCTGTGCGGGACGCAGGCGCTTGACGTTGCGCACCGCCTCCCGGAAGAGCCGCTTGTCGTCCTCGTCGTCCACGTGTCCTCGCTCGAACGTTCCAGTATAGTGACGCCGCGATTTTGCCCGCCAGTGATTGTCCGCCTGCGTGAAGATCCTCCTGAGCAACGATGACGGCTACCGCGCCGAGGGTATCCGCCATCTGGCCGACGCCCTGCGCGGCGCGGCGCAGCTCACCATCGTCGCACCCGAGCTCAATCGCAGCGGCGCCGGTCACTCGCTCACCCTCGAGTCGCCGCTGCGCGTGTACCAGGTGGAGCCGGACGTGTACTACGTCAACGGCACGCCGACCGACTGCGTGCACCTGGCGATCTCGGGGCTGTTCGACTTCGAGCTGGACATGGTCGTCTCCGGCATCAACGACGGTGCCAATCTCGGCGACGACGTGCTGTACTCCGGCACGGTGGCTGCGGCGATCGAAGGTCGTTTCCTCGGCCTGCCGACCATCGCGGTGTCCTTGTGCACCGAGGCCGCCAGCCCGCGCCATTTCGCCACCGCCGGTCGCGTGGCGCGGTTGCTGGTGGATCACCTGGTGCGCTCGCCGCTGGAAGCCTCCACCATCCTCAATGTGAACGTGCCGGATCGTCCGTACGAGGAGCTGCGCGGCCTGCGCGCGACGCGCCTCGGCAATCGCCATCGCAGCGAAGCGGTGGTGCGCATGCAGGATCCGAAGGGCAAGCCCGTGTACTGGGTCGGGCCCGCGGGCGCCGGGCAGGATGCGGGACCCGGTACGGACTTCGATGCGATCGCGAACGGCTTCGTCTCCGTCACGCCGCTGCAGATCGACCTCACCCGCCACAGCGCGCTCGATGCGATCGGCGGGTGGTTGCGCGGCCTGGAGCCGGGCAATGGTTGACCTGCGGCTGTCCGGCATCGGCATGACCTCGGCGCGCACGCGCGAGCGCCTGGTGCAGCGGCTGCAGGAAAACGGCATCCGCAATCCCGACGTGCTCGACCGCATCCGCAACGTGCCGCGCCACGTGTTCGTCGACGAAGCGCTGGCGAGCCGCGCGTACGAGGACACCGCCCTGCCCATCGGGTTCGGCCAGACGATTTCGCAACCCTGGATTGTGGCGCGCATGACGGAAGCGCTGCTGGAAGGCGGGCCGCTGCAGAACGTTTTGGAAGTGGGCACGGGTTGCGGCTACCAGACGGCGGTGCTCGCGCCGCTCGTGGGCAAACTGTATTCGATCGAGCGCGTCGGTCCGCTGCTCGAGCGCACGCGCCTGCGCATGAAGGAACTGGGTATCAAGAACGTGCGCTTCCGCCACGGCGACGGTGCGGCCGGCTGGCCCGCGCACGCGCCGTTCGATGGCATCCTGGTCGCTGCCGCGCCGCATGCCGTTCCACCCACGCTGCTCGAGCAGCTCGCACCGGGTGGTCGCATGATCGTGCCGCTGGGCCCGGAAGGAAGGCAGGAGCTGATGCGCATCACGCGCAAGGAAGCGGGTTATCACCGCGAGCGCCTCGGCGCGGTCGCGTTCGTGCCGCTGATCCAGGGCCCGGTCTAGCAGGTACCGGACTTTGCAATATTGCAATTCTCGGGCGCTGAGCCTCCCGAGAATTGCAATATTGCAAAGTCCGGTACCTGTGCGTGCTGTCGCATACTTCAGCCATGACGCCGGCGGTACACATTCGTTTCGCGTTCGCGCTGCTGGCGTGCGTGCTCGTGCTCGCGAGTTGCGGTGAGCCGTACCGCAAGCCACCGCCACCCACGTACACCGTCAAGGCGGGCGATACGGTGTATTCCATCGCATGGCGCCACCACCTGGATTACCGCGTGCTGGCACGATGGAACAATTTGCCGGCCGACTACCGCATCGAGATCGGACAGGTGTTGCGATTGCGCGCTCCCACGGGCAAGGCGGTTCGCACGGCTTCGACACCGCCGCCGCCGGTCGCTCGTACCCCGTCGCGGCCGCCCATCGATCCATCGATCGCCGCGTGGATGTGGCCGGCCGACGGCTCCTCGAACATCGTGCGCCACGCACCGACCTCCTCGCAGGGGCTGCTCATCAGCGGCACCGAAGGTGCCCCGGTGCGTGCCGCGGCGGCCGGGCGGGTGGTCTACACGGGCAGCGGCCTGCGCGGCTTCGGCAACCTACTCATCATCAAACACAGCAACCTGTTCCTGAGCGCGTACGGGCACAACCAGTCGCTCAGCGTGAAGGAGGGCGATCAGGTGGCGCTCGGGCAGACAGTGGCATCCATGGGCCTGGGACCGGGGCAGAAGCCCGCCCTGTACTTCGAGATTCGCTATAACGGCCAGCCGGTCGACCCGCTGGCATACCTGCCACAGCGCTGAAGACCGGGCGGTTGTGAACAAATTGTGCGCTACGGCAGTCCGCCACCCCAACGAGGACGGGCACTTCCGGCCACAACCCAATGTTGCTTCTCCTGCGGCGCTGTGTTTAACATGTCGCCAATCGACGACGGTCCAGCGCTTCAGCAGTTTTTACCAAGGATCACCGGGAGAAGACACAGGGGCGAAGGGGGAAGTCCTAGAACAACAAGAACAACCGAGAAGAAAAACAAGAAAGTGCCATTGTTCGAGTCTGTCAGCTTCGAATGATTGGTTGGTGATCGATACTTTTGTTCCCTGTGTCTTCTCCCGGTGTTCTTTCGGTTCAGCCCCCCAGGATGAGCGCGGCCGCCACCCGGCGGCCCTCCTGCGCCAGCAGGTTGTAGGTCCGGCACGCCGCGCGCGTGTCCATCACTTCCACCGCCACGCCGCGCTCCAGAGCCGGCCGCAGCACGCGCGCGTCCGGAAAGCGCTGCCGCGCGCCCGTGCCCAGCAGGATCACCTCCGGATCGAGCGCCAGCACGGCGTCGAGGTGCTCCGCCGTGAGCGACGCCACCTCGCGTGGCGGCCAGTCGTCTTCGATGCGCCGCGCAGTCAGGATGCAGCTTGCGCGTAGCGCGCGGTCGCCGACGCGAACCTCGGAGTCCGAGCAGGCCCGCACCAGGTTGATCGTCGAATCGTTCTGTAGCGTGAACTTCACGGATTCCTCACCGCGGCGCCACCTTTACGATAAGGCATCCGGCGACGCATAGTCGCGCCCGTGCTGCCTGCCCCCCGCGAGCTGACTCTCCTGTTGACGGACCTCTACCTTGACGCGGAGTTGCGCGAAGCCGCCGCGGAGGCTTCCGCCCCCGGGCTGCCGGGCCTCGAGCTCGTGCTCGCGCGCGCCTCCTCGCGCGAGTCGCTCGACTGGCGCTCGCTGGCCATGCGAATCGCGGGCGCTGCGCCGCTCGCGCCCTTGCCGGTGGCGGCGCTGAGCCGGGCGGCCGCCGAGGGCGCGGACCTGCGTGGCCAATGGTGGGTTGCAACCGCGGTCGAGCTCGAGGCGGCTCACGATCACGTGCAGCTCTCGCAGGTGCTTTCACTGCCGGACGACGAATGGGCCGCACTGGCCGAGGGGTTCAATCGGACCTTCGGCGCGGGCACGTGTGAGCTGGAACAGGGGCAGGGTGCCGAAGCATACCTGCGATTCGACGAAGCGTTGTCGGCGAGCGGCGTGGATCCCGTACGCGTCGCGGGCGGCGACGTCCATGGCGCGCTGCCGGGCGGCGAGCAGGGCCACGTGCTGCGGCGACTCATGACCGAGGTGCAGATGTGGTTGCACGAGCATCCCCTGAACGACGAACGCCGCGCACGTGGGGCGGCGCCCGTGACGGGATTGTGGCTGTGGGGAGGCGGTGAGTTGCCTCCGCGTCCGCCGCCCACGCTGCTGCCGGCACTTGCCTCGCGGGATCGCTTTCTGCAAGGACTGTGGCGCTGGGCAGGGTCGCAGCCGGCGCTGCTGGAGCCGACCTTCAGCGCTGCCCGCAAAGCCGCGCACGAAAGCGGGTGCATCGCCGCGATCACCATGCGCGAGCAGTCGGGTGAGAGCTGGGCGGAACGTCTCGTAGCGATCGATCGAGAGTGGCTGACGCCGGCGCTCGCCGCCGTGCGCGCCGGAACGCTCGCCGCGTTGCGCGTACACGCGAGCGATCATTTGTTCACGGTGCGCGGGCGCGATCTTTGGCGCATCTGGCGCCGGCCACGCCCGTGGCTCGAGGCGCTCGCATGACTCCGCGTGTCATTCGCAGGCGTGGCGGCTCCTGTCCGCCCGAGTTCGCACCGCACCTCAACCCGGTCGTGCGGCGCGTGTACGCAGCCCGCGGACTGCATCACCAGGACGAGCTGAACCTCGGCCTCGACCACCTGCTGCCCGTCAGCTCGCTGGCCGGCGTCGAGCGCGCGACGGACCTGCTGCTCGCGCACCGCGAACGACCGATCGTCGTCGTTGGCGATTTCGATGCGGACGGAGCGACCAGCACCGCGCTGGTGGTGCGCTCGCTGCGCCGGCTCGGCTTCCCGCGCGTGAGCTACCTCGTTCCCAACCGCTTCCGCTTCGGTTACGGGCTCACGCCGGAGATCGTGACGCTCGCGGCGGCGCGCGAACCGGCGTTGCTGATCACGGTGGACAACGGCATCTCCAGTCACGCGGGCGTCGCCGAGGCGAACCGGCGCGGCATCGATGTGCTGGTGACGGACCATCACCTGCCCGGCGCGGAGCTGCCGGCGGCCGCCGCAATCGTGAATCCCAATCTCGCGGGCAGCGCGTTCGGCAGCCGCGCGCTGGCCGGCGTGGGTGCCGCGTTCTACGTGATGGCTGCACTGCAGAGGCGGCTGCGCGAAACGAACGACGCGGCGGCCGGAGCGCCGAGCGTTGCCGATTTCCTGGACCTGGTGGCGCTCGGCACGGTCGCCGACCTCGTGCCCCTGGATCGCAACAACCGCGTGCTGGTGTCGCAGGGATTGCGTCGCATCCGGGCCGGGCGCTGCGCTCCGGGCATCACGGCACTGCTGGAGCAGGCCGGGCGCCGGGCTTCGACGCTCGTCGCTCAGGATCTCGGCTTCGCCGTCGCGCCGCGCCTGAACGCAGCGGGCCGCATCGACGACATGAGCATCGGAATCGAGTGCCTGCTCGCGGATGAGGTCACGCGAGCACGCGAGCTGGCGGCGCGCCTGAGCGATCTCAACGAGGAACGCCGCTCGATCGAACAGCGCATGCAGGCCGAAGCGCTCGACGTGCTGAGCGGCATCGACGTGCGCGCCGATCGCGTGAGCGCGCTGTGCCTGTACGACCCGTCCTGGCACCAGGGCGTGGTCGGTCTGGTCGCCTCACGCGTCAAGGATCGCTATCATCGCCCCGTGATCGCCTGGGCGCGCGCGGAAGAAGGCTGGCTGCGCGGCTCGGCGCGCTCGGTCGAAGGCGTGCACATCCGCGACGTGCTCGATGCGGTGGCGACCCGCCATCCCGGCCTCATCGAGAAGTTCGGCGGACACGCCATGGCCGCGGGACTCACGCTGCGCGAGCCGGAACTGGCGCGCTTCGAGCAGGCGTTCCTGGAGGAAACCGGCCGCTGGCTCGATCTCGATGCGGAGGCGGTGGTCGACAGCGATGGGGAGCTGGCGCCGGCGGAAATGACGCTCGCCACTGCCCTCGAGTTGCGCGAGGCCGGCCCCTGGGGCCAGGCTTTCCCGGAGCCCGCGTTCGACGGCGAATTCCGCCTCCTCGAGAGCAAGGTGGTGGGCGAGCGGCACGTGCGCTTTCGGGTGCAACCGCTCACGAGCGGCGAGGCGTTCGAGGCGATCGCCTTCAACTTCCTGTCCGCGGAGCGCGGCATCGCCGAGGCGCCGGCAGGACGCGCGCGCCTCGCCTATCGTCTGGACGTCAACGAGTACCTCGGAACGCGGCGGCTGCAGCTCGTGGTCGAGCACCTGGAGAGCGCGTGATAACATGCGCGCCCACCATGGAAGTCAACCATCTCAAGCGCACGCTCAAAGACCTGGAGGAGCGCTCGGCCTCCCTTCGGGGGTATCTTTGAGTACGACAACAAGAAAGATCGGCTCGTAGAAGTCAGCCGCGAGCTGGAAGATCCCAAGATCTGGAACACGCCTGACCGGGCGCAGGAGCTCGGGCGCGAGCGCGCCAAGCTCGATGCGCTGGTGGGCACGCTCGACCGGCTCGAGACGGGGCTCGCGGACGCGACCGAGCTGCTCGAGCTGGCTGTCGCCGAGGACGACGCCGCCACGGTGCAAGGCGTGGAGGCTGACCTGTCGCGCCTCGAAGGCGACGTGCGTCGGCTGGAATTCAAGCGCATGTTCCCGGGCGAGATGGACTCGCACAACGCGTTCCTCGACATCCAGGCGGGCGCGGGCGGCACCGAGGCGCAGGACTGGGCCGCCATGCTGCTGCGCATGTATCTCAAGTGGGCCGATGCGCGCGGTTTCAAGACCGAAGTCATCGACCAGAGCGACGGTGAAGTGGCCGGCATCAAGAGCGCCTCGGTGAGCTTCACCGGCGAGTACGCCTATGGCTGGCTGCGCACCGAGACGGGTGTGCACCGGCTGGTGCGCAAGTCGCCGTTCGATTCCGGCGGCCGGCGCCACACCTCCTTCGCCTCCGTGTTCGTCTCCCCCGAGGTGGACGAGGACATCAACATCGAGGTCAACCCGGCGGACCTGCGCGTGGACGTGTATCGTTCCAGTGGCGCGGGCGGCCAGCACGTGAACAAGACCGAGTCGGCGGTGCGCATCACGCACGCGCCGAGCGGCATCGTGGTCGCGTGCCAGAACGAGCGCAGCCAGCACAAGAACCGCTCCACAGCGATGAAGATGTTGAAGGCGAAGCTCTACGAGCTCGAGGTCAACAAGCGCAACGCCGCGGCGAAGGTGCTCGAAGACGCGAAGTCGGACGTGAGCTGGGGCAACCAGATCCGCTCGTACGTGCTGGACCAGTCGCGCATCAAGGATCTGCGCACCGGCGTGGAGGTCGGCGACGCCGACCGCGTGCTCGACGGCGACCTGGGGCCGTTCCTGGAAGGGTTCCTGCGCGGGGCGATGGCCAAGGGCGCGGCCGCCGGCGACCGGCCCGGGGACCGCGAGCAGCTCCCGGCCTA
>DASTQG010000270.1:0-3068 GCA_035761885.1 Steroidobacteraceae bacterium
GCGCAACTCGGCGTGAGCGTGCCCGACGGTTTTGCCACGACCGCCCTCGCGTATCGGGATTTCCTGGCCCAGGGCGAGCTCGGCAAGCGCATCAACCAGGCGCTCGCCTCCCTCGACGTCGACGACGTGGAGAAGCTCGCGCACGTGGGCGCGCAGATCCGCGGCTGGGTCCTCGCCACGCCGTTCCCGGAGCGGCTGCAACGCGAAGTGCTGATCGCCTGGGAAAAGATGAACGCGGGCGGCGAGATCGCCGTCGCGGTGCGCTCCTCCGCCACCGCCGAGGATCTGCCCGAGGCGTCCTTCGCCGGTCAGCAGGAAACGTTCCTCAACGTGCGCGGGCGCGACCACCTGCTCACGTGCATGCACGAGGTCTACGCCTCGCTCTTCAACGACCGCGCGATCGCCTACCGCGTGCACCAGGGATTCGATCACGGCCAGGTCGCGCTCTCGGTCGGCGTGCAGCACATGGTGCGCAGCGACCTCGGCTCGAGCGGTGTCATGTTCACGCTCGACACCGATTCGGGTTTTCGCGACGTGGTCTTCATCACGGCCTCCTACGGCCTGGGCGAGACGGTCGTGCAGGGCGCGGTGAACCCGGACGAGTTCTACGTCTACAAGCCGGGGCTGCGCGCGAACCGCCCCGCGGTGCTCCGCCGCAACCTCGGTGGCAAGGCCATCAAGATGGTGTACGCCGAGCCCGGCTCGGGCCAGCGCGTGAAGACCGTCGACGTGGCGCACGCGGACCGTGCGCGTTTCTGCATCGACGATGCGGATATCGTCGCGCTCTCCAAGCAGGCGCTCGTCATCGAAGAGCACTACGGCTGCCCGATGGACATCGAGTGGGGCAAAGACGGCAGCACGGGCAAGATCTATATCCTGCAGGCACGGCCCGAAACCGTGCAGAGCCGCGCCGGGCGCTCCATCCAGCGCTTCACGCTCAAGGCGCGCTCGAAAGTGCTCGTCACCGGCCGCAGCATCGGCCAGCGCATCGGCGCAGGACCTGCGCGCGTGATCACCGACATGAAGGAAATGGCGCGCGTGCAGAACGGCGACGTCCTGGTCGCCGACATGACCGACCCCGACTGGGAGCCGGTGATGAAGCGCGCCTCGGCGATCGTGACCAATCGCGGCGGGCGCACCTGCCACGCGGCGATCATCGCGCGTGAGCTCGGCATCCCGGCCGTGGTGGGGTGCGGCGATGCAACCGAGAAGCTGAAGGAGGGCCAGGAGCTGACCGTGTCGTGCGCGGAAGGCGACACGGGCTTCATCTACGAGGGCATCCTGAATTTCGAGCAGCGGCAGATCGAGCTCGACGCCCTGCCGCCCTCGCCCGTGAAGATCATGATGAACGTCGGCAATCCCGACCGCGCGTTCGACTTCGCCGGTATCCCGCACAAGGGCGTCGGCCTCGCTCGCCTGGAGTTCATCATCAACCGCATGATCGGAGTGCACCCGCGCGCGCTCCTGGAGTTCTCGCGCCTCGACCCCGACCTGAAGGAAACGATCCGCCGCCAGATGGCGGGCTACGTGCCGCACATGGGCGACCCGGTCGACTTCTACGTGCACAAGCTGAGCGAGGGCATCTCGCAGATCGCGGCGGCGTTCGCGCCGGAGCCGGTGATCGTGCGCCTGTCGGATTTCAAGTCGAACGAGTATGCGAACCTCATCGGCGGGCGGCAGTACGAACCGCACGAAGAGAATCCCATGCTGGGCTTTCGCGGCGCCTCGCGCTACGTGGACGAGACCTTCCGCCCCTGCTTCGAGCTGGAATGTCGCGCCCTGCGCCGAGTGCGCAACGAGATGGGGCTCACGAACGTGCAGGTCATGGTGCCGTTCGTGCGCACGCTCACCGAGGCGCGGCAGGTCACGGAGCTCCTGGCGCAGAACGGCCTGGCGCGCGGCCAGAACGGGCTCAAGCTCATCATGATGTGCGAGCTGCCCACCAACGCGTTGCTCGCCGAGAAGTATCTCGAATACTTCGACGGCATGTCGATCGGCTCCAACGACATGACGCAGCTCACGCTGGGCCTGGACCGCGACTCGGGCATCGTGGCGCGCTCCTTCGATGAGCGCGACGAGGCGGTGAAGGCGCTGCTCGCGATGGCGATCGCCGCCTGCCGCAAGCAGAAGAAATATGTCGGAATCTGCGGGCAGGGACCTTCGGACCACCCGGAGCTCGCGCGCTGGCTGGTCGATCAGGGCATCGACAGCATCTCGCTCAATCCCGACACGGTGGTCGAAACCTGGCTGTTCCTCGCCGGCAACAAGATCTGAAAAAGGGGACTGTCCCCTTTTCAGCTCAAAGCGAGAGCGAGCGGATCTGCGCCTCGCTCTCCTCGCGCCTGCGATCGTCGAACTGTCGCGTGGTCACGCTGCGGATGCTGTCGCGTGCCAGGCAACGCACGTTCACGCTGAACCCGTCCGGGTTGGAACGCGGCACGTAGAACGATTTCACCCCGCAGTGCCG
Organism: Steroidobacteraceae bacterium; assembly: GCA_035761885.1. GTDB lineage: Bacteria > Pseudomonadota > Gammaproteobacteria > Steroidobacterales > Steroidobacteraceae > DASTQG01. The sequence goes on from DASTQG010000270.1 coordinate 2,468, forward strand.
GCAGAAGACATGCTTCGCGGTGCCGGTGTTGAAGGTGTACGTCTGCGGCGCCCCGCGGTCCGTCAGCAGGCGAAAGCGCGCCGCGGGCACGATGAGATGCACGAACGCGCTCATCGTGCACATCGAGCAATTGCACTCGAGTGCCTCGATGTCGGCGGGCGCGTCCACTTCGAAGCGCACCGCCCCGCAGTGGCAACCGCCGCGATGCGTGACGAGCTGCGCGCTCATCGCCGTGAGGCCGGTCGCACCGCCGCGATCGGCAGGTCCGCGATGCGCGCTTCGTCGCGATGGAAAGGGGCCGGATCGGCAAGATAGTCGAGCGCCATCTGCGTGGCGTCGTCGCCCCAGAACAAGCGTCGGTCTAGGACCAGCGTCGGAACGCCGAAGACTCCCGCCGCGAGGGCTTCCTCGGTATTGCGGCGCAGGGCCTCCTTGATCTCAGGGCGCGCGATCGCCGCGTCCGCATCGGCGACCCCGAGCTCGGTCGTGAGCGCGCGCCACGCCGCATCGTTCTCCGGGATGAAGCCGTCCTGCCACACGTAGCGAAACAGCCGCTCGACCACTTCGCGCGTCACGCCGAGGTGCAGCGCCAGGCGCAACA
>DASTQG010000271.1:0-8253 GCA_035761885.1 Steroidobacteraceae bacterium
CCTCGGCGCTCTCCAGTTCCGGCCAGTGACCGCCCCGGCGCGGAAAGACGGTGAAGCGGAACTGCGCATGCTGGTGCAAGGTGCTTCCCTGGAGCACGAGGGGCGCGACCACCGGGATCTCGGCGGCGGCCAGCTCCAGCGCAAAGGCGTGCTCTTCGCCGATCGCCGCGTCGCTCCACCGGGCCGGCCGGTAGAACTTGGCCACGACCGGCTCGCCCTCCTCGCGCCCGACCTGATAGACCCGGTTCTCGTAGCTGCCGAGCGCGAGCACGCGCCCGTCGCACAGCAGGCCCACGGACTCGACCGCGGCGATGACGGCGTCGGGCGAGAGCGCATCGAAGGGCTGGAAGGCGGTGGACGCGGGTGGGGTCATGGGTCAGCTCTGATCGCACGTGCGCGCAGTATGTTCCGGAGCGTCCGCAGGCGGAAACCCGCCCGCGCGCGGGAACTTAGACATGCCGCAGCCGTCCGGGAGGACCGAATTGCTATCATTCTCGGATCGGTCCTCGGGTCGGTCCCCGGATCGACCCTCAAGTCAGGTTTTCCAGGTCTGGTCAGCCGGGTCAGGATGGCGCGGTACGATCAGGGGCCTGCATCGCAGCGAACGTCCCTCGAGCGTGAAAGGTTCATGAAACAAGGCATCCTCGTCACCGGCGGGGCCGGTTACATCGGCAGTCACGTGGCGCGTCAGCTGGCCGAGGCCGGCGAGCGCGTGGTCGTGCTCGACAACCTGTCGACGGGCTTCACCCAGGCAGTGCTCGGCGCCCAGCTGGTGGTGGGCGACACCGGCGACCGGATCCTGACCGACCGCCTGCTGCGCGAGCACGAGGTCGACACGGTGATGCACTTCGCCGCGCACACGATCGTGCCCGAGTCGGTGGAGAATCCGCTCAAATACTACGGCAACAATACCTGCTCGACGCGCTCGCTGCTGGAAAGCTGCCTCGCCGCGGGCGTCAAGCATTTCGTCTTCTCCTCCACCGCCGCCGTCTACGGCATCCCCGAGGGCGGGGTCGCGGGCGAGGACACTGCGACCGCGCCGATCAATCCGTACGGCACCTCCAAGCTCATGTCGGAATGGATGCTGCGCGACGTGGCGCTCGCGAACCCGCTGCGCTACGTGGTGCTGCGCTACTTCAACGTGGCGGGGAGCGATCCGCAGGGTCGCATCGGCCAGTCCACGCGCAAGGCGACGCTGCTCACCAAGGTGGCGTGCGAGGCCGCGGTCGGCAAGCGCAGTCACGTCGCCATCTACGGCACGGACTATGAAACGCCCGACGGCACGGGCGTGCGCGACTACATTCACGTGGAAGATCTCGCCGATGCGCACGTGAAGGCGCTCGCCTACCTGCGCGCGGGCGGCGTTTCCACCACTCTCAACTGCGGTTACGGGCACGGCTACAGCGTGCGCGAGCTGCTCAAGGCGGTGGAGCGCGTCGGCCGCGTGCGCCTCGACGTGCGCGAGGAACCGCGTCGCGCCGGCGACCCGCCTTCTCTCGTCGCGCGCGCGGAGCGCGTGCGCAGCCTGCTCTCCTGGACGCCACGCTACGACGACCTGGACACCATCGTGCGCACCTCGCTCGAGTGGGAACGGCGCCAGCTGCGCGAGCCTTGGTAGAATCGCGTTTCATGGCGTTAAGCAAGCCACGTTCACTGAGCGGACTGATGCTGCTGGGCTTCTGCCTGGTGGCGTTGCCTCTGCTCGTGGCGGTGATCATCGCGGCAGTGCAGATCCGCAAGCTCGCCCAGCAAAGCGAGCAGCTCGTCGAGCAGGGCGTGCTGGCCACGCGCTACAACCAGCTGCTGTTCGAGCAGATCGCCTCGCTGGAACGCGGCGCGCGCTTCTACCAGGTCATGGGCAACCCCGAGCTGATCGCGGTCTATCGCGAGAACCACAGCCGCTTTGGCGACACGCTCGACAACCTGGGCCGTCTCACGCGCGACCTGCGCAGCGACTCGCAACTGCTCACGCTGCGCACGGAGGCCGACGCCATCTGGCAGGTCCTGCAGAAGGCGCGGCCGGAATCCCCGGTCATCGGCACCACCGCGCCGCATTTCGCGCGCCTGTGGACCAGCGCCCAGGATCTCGCGGACACCAGCCGCCGCCAGATCGACGCGCAGCTCGACACGCTGCAGGACGCGACGGCCGATGCTCAACGCACGCTTCTGTGGCAGGCCGCGGCGCTGGTGCCGATCACGATCGGCCTCACGCTCGTGTTCACGCTCCTGCTCGCACGCCCGATCCGCCAGCTCGACCGCGTCATCAACGAGCTCGGGCGCGGCACGTTCTCCAGGCCCATCCGCGTGAACGGTCCCAGCGACCTGGAGGCGCTCGGCGTGCAGCTGGAATGGCTGCGCACGCGCCTGCTGGAGCTCGCTCAGGAGAAGAACAAGTTCCTCAGGCACATGTCGCACGAGCTGAAGACGCCGCTCGCCAACATCCGCGAAGGCACTGAGCTGCTGATGGACGGCTCGGTGGGAGAGCTGGCGGACGACCAGCGCGAGGTGACGGCGATCCTGCGCGAGAACGGCATGAAGCTGCAGCGCCTGATCGAGAACCTGCTGAGCTTCAGCGCCTGGCAGGCGAAGAGCACCGGCCTGGAGGTTTCCGAGTTCAAGTTGCGGCCGCTCGTGAAATCCGTGCTCGAGAGCCAGCAGCTCACGCTGGTGAGCCAGCGCGTGCGCCTGGACGTGAAGGTGGACGATGCGCTGCTGGTGGCCGATCGGGCCAAGTTGCGCCTGATCATGGACAACCTGCTCTCCAACGCCATCAAGTTCACGCCGCGCGGCGGCACGATCTACATCAGCGCCGCGGTCGACGGCGAGCAGTTGCAGGTCGAAGTGGCCGACTCCGGCCCCGGAATTCCGATCGACGAGCGCAGCCGCATCTTCGAAGCCTTCTACCAGGGACGCACCCCGCAGGGCGGTCACGTGAAGGGCACCGGCATCGGACTGTCGGTCGTGATCGAGTTCGTGCATGCGCACGGCGGCACGATCGAGATCATCGACGGCCGGTTCTCCGGCGCCCACTTCCGCATCCGCCTGCCATTGCGCCAGCCCGCGACGGTGAGCGACGAGTCAGCGCATGCCGCCTGAGCCGCGCGCGCACAACCTGGCTTTGATGGCCGCCGCGATGCTGTTCGCGGGTGGCTGCACGCTCATGCCCAAGCCCGAACCGGACGCGCCTCCGGCGATTCCGATCGCACGCCCCGACCCTTCGCTCGCGATCGTCGCCGAGCACCTGCAAACGATGGCCGCGCTAAACCAGGGAACGCCCGTGCAGCAGGCGGAAATCGCCAAGACCGTGCGCGACGAGGCACAGCTGCAACCCACGACGAGCCACCTGCTGCGCTACGCACTCGTGCTCGCCACGCCCGATCACGGGGCGAGCGACCCCGTGGCCGCGCGCGAGCGGCTCTCGGCTCTGCTCGCCTCGCCCGAAAAGCTCCTGCCCGCCGAACGGTCGCTCGCCGCCGTGTTCCTCGATCACGTGAACAAACGCCTGGTACTGCAGGCGGAGAACCAGAAACTGCAGGCCGACGGCGCGCGCTCGGAGCGCGAGCGGGGTGCGGCCACCAACCGGCGCCTGCAGGCCGAGATCGAGGAAAACGCCCGACTGCGCAAGGCATTGAAGGAAGCGCAGGACAAGCTCGACGAGATCGCGCGCATCGAACGCCAGATCATCGATCGCAAGCCCACCAACGGCACACGCTGAACTGTCTGGGGATGCCGACAGCGGCACGCGGAACGTGCAAAAAAGGGGGCAAGTCCCCATAATCGCGCGGCCCCCGCCAGCGGCGCGTTGAACCCAGTGACCACACCGAAGCGAAAAGCCCGCATCCTTGCGGTGGACGACGATCCGGGCCTGTTGCGCCTGCTCACGATCCGTCTGCGCGCCGAGAACTACGAGGTCGAGGCCGTGGAGAGCGCGGTGGCCGCGCTGGCCGCGGCCGGCCGCTTCCGGCCGGACCTGGTCATCACCGATCTGCGCATGGACCAGATGGACGGCATCGGCCTGCTGAAGGAGCTGCAGAGCCGCTGGCCCGGGCTGCGCGTCATCATCCTGACGGCGCACGGCACGATTCCCGACGCGGTGCACGCCACCCAGAGCGGCGCCTTCGGCTTCCTCACCAAGCCCGTGGACAAGCAGGAGCTGCTCGAGCAGGTGCAGAAGGCGCTGAAGATCTCGGCCTTCCCGCAGTCCGACGAGGACTGGCGCGCGGAGATCATCACGCGCAGCCCGCTCATGGAGGAGAAGCTCGCGCAGGCGAACATGGTGGCCGGGACCGATGCGCGCGTGCTGATCTCCGGCGAGAGCGGCACGGGCAAGGAACTGATCGCGCGCGCCATCCACCGCGCCAGCGCCCGCCGCGACCAGCCGTTCGTCGCGATCAATTGCAGCGCGATGGCGGAAGAGCTGCTCGAGTCGGAGCTCTTCGGCCACGAGAGAGGTGCGTTCACCGGCGCGATCCGCACGCACAAGGGCATTTTCCAGGCCGCGGACGGCGGCACACTGCTGCTGGACGAGATCGGCGACATGCCGATGCGCCTGCAAGTGAAGCTGCTGCGCGTCCTGCAGGAGAACCAGCTGCGCCCCGTCGGCAGCACCGACGCGATTCCGGTCAACGTGCGGGTGATCTCGGCGACGCACCGCGATCTTCAGCAGCTCATGGGGAGCGGGGGCTTTCGCGAAGACCTCTACTACCGCCTGAACGTCGTGCACATCGAGATGCCGCCCCTGTCGCGCCGGCGCGAGGACATTCCGCTGCTGGTGGCGCATTTCCTGGAACAGATCGCGCAGGAAACCGGCACGCGCAAGATCTACGCTCCCGAGGCAGTGGAGCTGCTCGCCACGGCCGAGTGGCCGGGCAACATCCGCCAGCTCCACAATGTCGTGCGCCAGAACGTGGCGCTGTCGCGCACCCCGATCATCAACGCCGAGCTGGTGCAGCAGTCCCTCGGCGGCTCGCCCTCGCGCCTGCCGTCCTTCGACGAGGCGCGCGATGAGTTCACGCGCAGCTATCTGGCGCAGATCCTGCAGATCACCGCGGGCAACGTGAGCCAGGCGGCGCGCCTCGCCAAGCGCAACCGCACCGATTTCTACAAGCTTCTCTCGCGCCACCAGCTGGTGCCGGACGACTTCAAGAGCCGTTGAGGGCTGGCTAAGCGCGCTTCGTCGCAGCGCCGCCGCGTGTTGCGCCCAGTCCGTAAAAGGACTAAATTCAGTCCGACCTCAAGCCACGGGAGTCCCTGGTGCGTTACTCCACGCAGATCAAGTCGGTGACCTACCTGAAGGAGAACGCGGCCGAGGTTCTGCATCAGGTCAACGAGCGCCGCGCGCCCTATGTGATCACGCAGAACGGCGAAGCCAAGGCAGTCATCCAGGACGTGGCGTCGTACGAAGAGACGCAAGAAACACTCGCGATGCTGAAGATACTCGCGCTCGGAGAGCAGGAAGAACGCGAGGGCAAGGTTCATCCGCTGCAGGCAGTGCTCGACGAGCTTCGCGGTGTCAAGGCGCGGCGTTGAGGCGCTTCCGTGTTCTGGTGACGGCGGCAGCGCGCCGCGACTTGCGATCCATCCACTCATACGTTGCCTCGCACGACGCGCCGGCGAAGGCCGACGCGTTGTTGGACCGCCTCGCGGCAGCACTCGAAACGCTGGCTGAGAATCCAAAGCGCGGAACGGAACCCGCCGAGCTGCGCGGACTCGGCGCGCATTCCATCCGGCAGATCGTGTGCGAGCCCTATCGCATCGTCTACCGGATCGATGAGCGTGAAGTCTTCATCCGACTGGTGGCGGACGGGCGGCGCGACCTGCAGTCCGTGCTGGCAGAGCGGCTGCTACGAAGCAGCGAGCGGTGACGTTCGCGGAGTCGAAGGATTCTCAGGCGACGGACTTGCGCCGCGACAGCATGCGGCCAAGACGCTCCAGCACGTCGCGCTCGGGACCTGCCGGCGCTCCCCTCAGCCGCCAGAGCAGCGTCACTATCGCGACGTACACGATCCCGCCGACTGCGACTTCGGCTGCGAGACGCAGCCACAATGACTGATCGTGCAGCGCGCCGGCGCTGGCGATGACGAGCCCGTACATCACGATGCCGGCGACGGCCGCTGGCGCAACGGCTCCCAGCATGCGCATGAACCGGAGACCTTCCGCCCGCGCGGTCCAGAACAGGAACACCGGCAGCACGGCGGCCATCACCAGGGTTTTCGCCGCTGCGACGCCCTCCACTCCCCAGCGCTGCCCGCCATAGATCAGCGCCGGCACCAGGATCGCGAGTTGCACCCACTTGAACGTCGCGTTGAGTCGCGAGCGGCCGGTCGCGAGCAGCAGGGGATCGAGCGTGAGGGCGATTCCCATGAACACGCCGAACACGCCGAGCCACTGCATCAGGGGCACGGCCATGAGCCATTGCTGGCCGAGAACGAGCGGCACCAGTTCGGGCGCGACGGCGGAGATGCCCAGGCCCAGCGCCACGCACAGGTACGCGGTCGAACGCAGCACCGTGAAATAGCTGTGCTCCAGGGCCTGCCGGTCGTGGAGCTGGCGGCTGTACACGGGAAAGATGCCGCGCGTCATCGGCAGCACGACTTCCTCGGTCGGCGCGGTCGCGACGTCCGAGGCCACGAAGTAGTTGCCCATGGCCACGGTACCCGCTTGTCCGCCCACCGTGAACTCGTCCAGTTTGCGATTGGCCAGGTTCGCGATGCGCGCGAGCAGCAGCCACTGCGAGAAGCCCCAGATCGAGGAGAAGCGCGACAGCGTGAGGCGCGGACGGTAGGGATGCATGACGAAGCTGATGACGACGTCGAGCATGCGCCCGCCGACCAGGCCCAGCACCAGCGCCCAGTAGCTGCGAAAGACGATCGCTGCTGCGATGGTCACCGCGACTGTCGACATCTTCTTGATCACGCCGAACCAGAATTCGCGGTTGAAGTTCAGCTCGCGCCGGAAGGCCACCACGCCGATGTTCTCGAAGCCGCCGACGAACGCGCGCAGCGACAGGATCTGCATCACCTCGAGTACGCGCGCGTCCTTGAAGTATTCCGTGGCGTACGGCGCGGCGACCAGCAGCGCGAGCGCGAGCAGTGCCGCCTGCAGGATCTCGAGCGTCCAGGCCGTGTCGTAGTGCTCGCGCGTCGCCTGTGCATCGCGAATCAGCGCGAGGTCGACGCCGGTGTGCGTGAACACCTCGAGAAACCCGACCACGACCATGGCCATGGCCACCACGCCGAAATCCTCCGGCGCGAGCAGGCGAGCGAGGATGATGGTGCTCACCAGGCCGAGCGCGCGCGTCGCCCAGCGCATGGCGATCATCCATGCGGAGCCGCGCAGGAGATGGCCTGAGGGCGGGTCAGTGCTGGCGCTCGCCATAGTTGCGAGCGTATATCAATGCAGCCTTGAGAAGGTCCAGTGTGCTGCGCGGTGCGCGATGCAGGGGCTGGTTGTACACGGCGCGCAGGTCGTCGACCTGGAGCGTCGTGCCGAGGAAATCGTTGAGCCGTGCGATCGTCGCCTCGGGGCGCACGATCAGGTCGTCGAACAGGATCTCGTGGCGCGGCAGCTTGCGCTCGTCCAGGAAGCGCGCGATCACCGACTCGATCTGCTCGCAGTAGCGCTGCGCGTAGCTGTACGACTGCACCTGCCGTCGCAGGTTGTACGAGATCCAGGACTGCAGCGGCGTGCGCGTGAGCAACACGAACTGCACGTTGCTCAGGTCGAGGTGGTCGGCCCAGAAGCGGATGGTCAGCCACAGGCGCGGGTCCTTCCAGATCCACGGGCTGTGCGCGTTGCATTCGGCGATGAACTGCCTGAAGGGCGCCGGATCGACCGTGTCGCGCAACTTCGCGATGGCGTCGAGCGCTTCCTGCGAGTACTGGTTCTCGTAGTTGCCGTGGAAGTTCGCCGCGGCGAAGAGCTGCTTGTTCAGCTCGATCAGCCGCAGGTTCTCGAACGTGTCGTAGTCGGGCTTCACGTAGGTCTTGGCGCCCGGCCAGTAGCCGCCGCGCACCAGGAGGCCCGTGAGGACGGAGCTTCCCGAGAGACCGTAGGTCAGTATTATTACGTTCTTTTTCATTGGTTTACAGAACAAACCGAACTGATATTCTACAGCGGCCTTCCGCTCGGCGGCGCGCAGTAAACACGCCGGCACGGCACGCCGACCGTGCGCAGATCACAAACGGCGAGGAAGTATGCCCCGGGCGCGCCGGAAGTGAAGTGCGTCGAGTTTTGACGCGAGCAAAACGAGCA
>DASTQG010000272.1:0-8805 GCA_035761885.1 Steroidobacteraceae bacterium
AAAAGCTTCCTCGGCCAGCTCCGTGATGCTGGCGCTGCCGCTGCGCACGGCTTCGAGGTGCGCGTGGGCACGCGGCAGGATGCGATCGAAGTAATGACGCGCCGTGACGATCTTGGCGCGATGGAAATTGCCGTCGCCGCTCTTCGATGCAAGGCGCGCCTGCGCGGCCGCCGAAGCCCGCGCCATGTGCCAGGCACCCACGCCGATCGACAGCGCCATCAGGAAATCGAAGGCGACCGCACCGGGCAGCTGCGGATCCTGGTCACTCTGTTTCAGGAGCATGCGCGCGGCTTCTTCCAATGCATCCGCAACGCGAGACAGCGCATTGCCCTGTGCATCGACTGTCGCAGCGGCGGTAGCGCGCAGGTCCGAGAGCAGGTCCTGTAACGCTTCGCCGCCGTCGCGCAGGATCTTGCGGCCCACCAGGTCCATCGCCTGGATTCCGTTCGTGCCCTCGTAGATCGTCGTGATGCGCGCATCGCGGATGTGCTGCGCGGCGCCGGTCTCCTCGATGAACCCCATGCCGCCGTGCACCTGCACGCCCGTGGCTGCGCACTCCTGCGCGATCTCCGTGCCCCAGGCCTTGACGAGCGGTGTCAGCAGCTCCACGCGCGCGAGATGTCGACGGCGCTGCGCCGTGTCCGGGTCGTGGTGCGCCAGGTCGAGGTGCGCGGCGGTCATGTAGGCCATCGCACGCGCGGCTTCGATCTGCGCGCGCATGTTCATCAGCATGCGCCGCACGTCGGCATGCTTGATGATGCTCACGCGCGTGCGGCCATCGATGGAACGCCCCTGCACCCGCTCGCGCGCATACGCCACCGCCTGCTGGTAGGCGCGTTCGGCGAGCCCGATCCCTTGCAGCCCGACCCCCAGACGCATGTAGTTCATCATCGTGAACATATAGGGCAGGCCCTGGTGCGCATTCCCAACCAGGTAGCCTTCCGCGCCACCGTCATCGCCGAAGGCCAGCACGCACGTCGGGCTCGCGTGCAGGCCGAGCTTGTGCTCGATCGACACGGTGGTGACGTCGTTGCGGGCGCCGAGGCTTCCGTCCGCGTTCACCAGGAACTTAGGCACGAGGAACAACGAGATTCCCTTCACGCCCGCAGGGGCATCCGGCGCGCGCGCCAGCACCATGTGGATGATGTTGGGCGTCATGTCGTGATCGCCCCACGTGATGAAAATCTTGCGTCCGTACAGGCGATACCGGTCGCCGAAAGGCTCGGCGCGCGTCGCCACCGCGGCCAAGTCGGAGCCCGCCTGCGGCTCGGTGAGGCACATGGTGCCGGTCCATTCGCCCGAGAGAATGCGTGGCAGGAATCGTGCGCGCAGCTCCGGCGCCGCGTGCGACTCGAGTGCCTCGATCACGCCCGTGCACAACTCGGACGCGTTGCTGAATGCGGCGTTCGATGCGGCCCACATCTCGCTGGCGGGCGCGCCGACGACGTGCGGCAGCCCCTGGCCGCCAGAATCCGGATTGCCGGTGAGGCCCACCCATCCGGCTTCGCCCAGCTGGCGATATGCCTCGCCGAAGCCCTTGGCCGCGTGCACCTGGCCGTCCTCGAGTCGCGAGCCTTCCTTGTCGCCGCTGCGGTTCAGGGGGCTGAGGACATCGTGCGCGAAGCGGCCCGCCTCCTCCAGGATCGAATCCACTACGTCCGGGCTGGCGGATTCGAAGGCCGGCAGCCGCGCCGCGAGCGCGCCGAGACCCACCAGCTCGTTCAGCACGAAGCGCATGTCCGCCAAGGGGGCGACGTATTCCGGCATGAGCCACTCCGCAGGATCTGAGCCGCCATTGTGCCGGAAGGGGCGCCGGCATGCGTTATCATGGCCGTCCCACATGAGCATCTGGTTTCAACCCGTCACGCCGGCGGATCTCGCGGGCCTGCACCGCGGCACGCTGGTGGAGCACCTGGGCATCCGCATCACCGAGATCGGCGAGGATTTCCTCGCCGGCACGATGCCCGTGGACACGCGCACGCGTCAGCCGATGGGCATCCTGCACGGCGGCGCTTCCGTCACGCTCGCCGAGACTCTCGGCAGCGTGGGCGCCAGCTTGTGCGTGGACTCGCGCAAGTTCGCGTGCGTGGGCCAGGAGATCAACGCGAACCATTTGCGGCCCGTGACCTCGGGCGTCGTCACCGGCAAGGCGCGTCCGATCCACCTCGGCAGGCGCAGCCAGGTCTGGCAGATCGAGATCCGTGACGAGCGCGAACGCCTGGTCTGCGTGTCGCGCATCACGCTCGCCGTCGTCGAGCGCGACGAACGCATGCCCCCGCCCGGCACGAAGGCAGCGACGTGAACCTGAGGCTTGCGTCGCTGGCGTGCCTGTGCGCGCTGATCGCCGCGTGCGGCCAGCGCGGGCCGCTGTACCTGCCCGAGGAAGCTCCCGTCGAAGTTCGTCAGACGAGCGGGCAACCATCCGCCGGCGAACCGACCGAACCCGCTACGGAAGAAGCTGCGGAACCTTCGACGACGCAACCGCCTCCGGTGCAGGAAGAGGCGCCGCCAACGCCCGAGCCGGAAGACGAGCCAGCGCCGAAGCCGGACGAATCCGACGAAGAAACGCCCGGCACCGACGCCGGCAAGCCGCGCTGAGCGGGCCGGGGTCCTCGTGAGCGAAACGCGCACCCTCGTGCTCGTGGACGGATCGTCCTACATCTATAGAGCGTTCTTCGGACTGCCGGCGCTGTCCAGTTCGCGCGGCGAACCCACGCATGCCGTGCTGGGCGTGGTCAACATGCTCAACAAGCTGTTGAAGGACTACACGCCTGACCTCATCGCGGTGGTGTTCGACGCGCCCGGACGCACGTTCCGCGACGAGTTGTTCGCCGAGTACAAGGCGCATCGCGAGCCGATGCCCGACGACCTGAACCGGCAGGTCGAGCCGACGCTGCAGATCGTGCAGGCCCAGGGCCTGCCGCTGCTGCGCATGGAAGGCGTGGAAGCGGACGACGTCATCGGCACCCTCGCCTGCCGCGCCTCGCGCGAGAACATCCGCGTGGTCATCTCCACCGGCGACAAGGACATGGCGCAGCTGGTCGACGGCAACATCTGCTGCGTCAACACCATGACCGGCACGACCCTGGACCGCGCCGGCGTGAAGGCGAAGTTCGACGTCTGGCCCGAGCAGATCGTCGACTACCTCGCGCTCGTGGGCGACAGCTCCGACAACATTCCGGGCGTTCCGAAGGTCGGCCCGAAAACCGCGGCGAAGTGGCTCGCGCAGTACGGCACGCTGGACAACCTGATCGCGAACGCGGCGCAGGTGGAAGGCAAGGTCGGCGAAAGCCTGCGCGAGAACCTGACGGCCCTGGAATTGTCGCGCAAGCTCGCGACCATCAACACGGACCTGACACTCGACGTCGCGCCCGGCGATCTGCGGCGCGGTGCGGGAAATCTCGAGCAGTTGCGTGCCCTGTACGCGCGACTGGAACTGAACTCCCTGCTGCGCCAGCTCAACGCGAATGCCGCACCTTCCGAGGCAAGCGGGGCGCTGACGTTGACGGCCTCACCGAACGGTCCGCGTGCGGATTCGAGCGCACCCGCGGCCGTTGCCGCCCCACTGCCAGCGAGCGCCGAGAGCGCGACTGTCGTGGCGGGCCAGGCGCCGCCGCCGCCTCCGCCGGTGCCGCGCCACTATGAAACGGTCGTCACGGAAGAGCATCTCGAGGCGTGGGTCGCCAGACTGCAGGCCGCAACGCTGATCTCGTTCGACACTGAGACCGACAGTGTCGAATACATGCGCGCGGGCATCGTCGGCCTCTCCTTCTGCGTGGAGCCGGGCATCGCCGCCTATGTGCCGCTCACCCACGACTACGCGGGCGCTCCCGATCAGCTCGATCGCACCCGCACGCTCGAGAAGCTCAGGCCCATTCTCGAGAACGAGTCGATCGGCAAGGTCGGCCATCACCTCAAGTTCGACGCGCACGTGCTCGCGAACCACGGCATCGAGCTGCGCGGCATGCGCTACGACTCGATGCTCGAGTCGTACGTGCTCAACAGCACCGCGACGCGCCACGACATGGATGCGAGCGCGCTGCGCTACCTCGGCGTGCAGACGATCCACTTCGAGGACGTGGCCGGCAAGGGGGCCCGCCAGCTCACCTTCAACCAGGTGCCGGTCGATCGGGCGGCGGAGTATGCCGCCGAGGACGCTGACATCACGCTGCAACTGCATCGCGTGCTGTGGGCCGCGCTCGAGCGCGAACCGAGACTGCAGAAGCTGTACGTGGAGATCGAGCAGCCGCTCGTGCCCGTGCTCCAGCGCATGGAAGCCGCGGGCGTGCTCATCGATCGCGAGATGCTCAAGCGCCAGAGCGCCGAGCTGATCAAGCGCATGCAGGAGATCGAAGCCGCAGCGCATCGCGAGGCCGGTGCGCCGTTCAGCCTCGATTCGCCCAAGCAACTGCAGGAAATCCTCTTCAACCGCATGCAGATCCCCGTGGTGAGCAAGACCGCGAGCGGTCAGCCGTCCACCGCCGAGAACGTGCTCGAGGAACTGGCGGAGAGCTACACGCTGCCGCGCCTCATCATGGAGTATCGCGGCTGCGCCAAGCTGCGCTCGACCTACACGGAGAAGCTTCCGGAGCAGATCAATCCGCGCACGGGTCGCGTGCACACCTGCTACAACCAGGCGGTGGCCGCCACCGGGCGACTCTCTTCGACCGACCCGAACCTGCAGAACATTCCGATCCGCACGCCGGAGGGACGCCGGATCCGGCAGGCCTTCGTCGCGCCGCCGGGGCACGTGCTCATGGCGGCCGACTACTCGCAGATCGAGCTGCGCATCATGGCGCACCTGTCCGGGGATGACGGCCTGCTCGCCGCGTTCGCCGAGGACCGCGACATTCACCAGGCGACCGCGGCCGAGGTGTTCGGCCTGCCGCCCGACCAGGTTTCGGGCGACCAGCGGCGTTCCGCGAAAGCGATCAACTTCGGCCTCATCTACGGAATGTCCGCCTTCGGCCTGGCACGCCAGCTCGGCATCGAGCGCAACGCCGCGCAGCGCTACGTCGATCTGTACTTCGAGCGCTATCCCGGCGTGAAACGCTTCATGGATACGACGCGCACCCAGGCGCGCGAGCTCGGATACGTGGAAACGGTATTCGGGCGGCGCTTGTATCTGCCCGACATCCGCTCTCGCAACAATGCGATGCGCCAGTACGCGGAGCGCAGCGCGATCAACGCGCCGATGCAGGGCACGGCGGCGGACATCATCAAGCGGGCGATGATTCGCGTCGATGCGTGGCTGCGCAGCGAGCGCGTGCCGGCGCGGTTGCTCATGCAGGTGCACGACGAGCTGGTGTTCGAAGTCGCCGAAGGTGCGGTGGAGAGCGTGCGCGAGCAGGTGCGCGCTCACATGAGCGAATCGGCAACGCTGCGGGTGCCGCTGCGTGTCGATGTTGGCACCGGCGCGAACTGGGACGAGGCTCACTAAAGTCGGGGCTTGCAGGAACTCCCCGCTCGGGAGTACACACCAAGCCTTGCCGGCAGCGCGCCGGCGTCAATCTCACATGGAGGCGCACATGATGCGCGCACTTGCCGGAACGGCCCTGCTTCTCCTCGCCGGCGCGGCCACGGCCGCCGACAACGGCATCTATATCGGCGGATCGATCGGACAGGCGAACGTCGAGGTGGAAGACGACATCGCCGATTTCGACAGCGACGACACCGGCTTCAAGGTCATCGCCGGCATCCGGCCCCTTGATTTCCTCGGCTTCGAGCTCAACTACGTCGATCTCGGCGCGCCCGAGGAAGGCGGCGTGGAGGTCGATGCCACGGGCATCGACGCGTTCGCGGTGGGTTTCCTGCCGCTGCCGCTGGTTGATCTGTTCGCCAAGGTCGGCGTGGTTTCGTGGGACTCGAGCGTCAGCGTCGAGGGCGTCGAAGTGGTCGACGACAGCGGCGAGGACCTCGCCTACGGAGTCGGAGCGCAGGTGCGTTTCGGCAGCATCGCCGTACGCGCGGAATACGAGATCTTCGACATCGACGACACCGACGACGTCAACATGCTGTCGCTGGGCCTGACCTGGACATTTCTGTAACCGGGCCGAACATTTCCGTGACGCTGCGCTGACATTTCCTCGGCTGTTGAATTAGTCGAGCGCACGTTTAATTAAACACATTCTGCGAGGCGCGCGCCGGAACTTCTCCGGTGCGCCCTTCTCTAATCACCCCGAGCGTCTGGAACGCTCCCCGCTTTCCTCCCTGAGCGGGTTTACCCGGAATGTCATCCCCATGCCGGGTTAGTCTACCCCGGTGGTTCGGTCTCCCGGATCACCGGGGTTTTTTATGAGCAGCGCCTCGAGCGCTTCCCGCGCCTCGTCCACACCCGCACGCGTCACCGCGGAAAATAGTTGCGCGGACGCACGCCCCTCCAGCTCACCCTCCGTTCTGCGCAGTATTTCCCGCGCTTCGTTGCGCGTCAGCTTGTCGCACTTACTCAACAGCACGTGGGCGGCGCGCCCCTCGGCCAGCGCCCACTCGATCAGGTCCGCGTCGTCCTGCGAGAGCCCGCGGCGCGCGTCCACGATCAGCATGAGCCCCCGCAGCGAGCGGCGCGCGCGCATGTAGTCGCCCACCAGGCGCTCCCAGTGAGCCTTGATGGCGGGCGGCACCTTGGCGAACCCGTACCCCGGCAAGTCCACCAGCCGGCGGCCCGGATCCAGCTCGAAGAAGTTCAGCAGCTGGGTCTGCCCGGGCGTCTTACTGGTGCGCGCCAGCGCCTTACGATGCGTGATGACGTTGATGGCGCTCGACTTGCCCGAGTTGGAGCGGCCGGCCATGGCGACTTCCGTGCCCACGTCGGGCGGACACTGGTCGAGCCGGTTGGCGCTGAGCAGAAACTGCACGTGGGGGTAGAGGGACAACCGGCGGGCCTCGGGACTGTAAACGATTGAGTTAGTGTACAATTCGCCGCTCGCCGGGGCGCCACAGACTGTCGCCCGTCAGCAAATTCGAGGGAGAGCAGAACACCATGAGACAGTGGGTTGGCGTCCTTACGTTGATCGCGGCCGGAGCCGGTCCGGCGCTTGCCGAGGATGCGCCGCAGGGCGACGCACAGGCGGGAGCCACCAAGGCGGCAGTGTGCCTGGCATGCCACGGGCTCGACGGCAACAGCACCAACGCCGAATGGCCGAACCTCGCCAGCCAGCATGCGACGTACACGACGGAGCAGCTCAAGCTCTTCCGCTCGCAAGCGCGCAACAACCCGGTGATGACGCCGCTGGCCGCGGCATTGAGCGACCAGGATATCGCCGATCTGTCCGCCTATTACGAATCACAGAAACCGGCGGGCCTGGAAGCCGATCCTTCCTACTGGGAAGCGGGACAGAAGTTCTATCGCGGCGGCGACGCTGCACGAAACATTCCGGCGTGCGTCGCCTGCCACGGCCCGGTCGGCCGCGGCAACGCCCCCGCACGCTATCCCGCGCTGCAAGCCCAGCACGCGGTCTACACACAGAAGCAGCTCAACGATTACGCCGCCGGCCAGCGCCCCGGCGAGCGCGCGAAGATCATGCAGGAAATCGCCAAGCGCATGACGCCGGAGGAAATCCGCAACGTCGCCTCGTATCTTCAGGGCATGCGCTGACACGGAGGTCCAAGACGCATGAAGAGAATCACCGCCCTCGCCGCTCTGTTGCTCGCCGTCACGGTGGCGTGCGGCAAGCAGACCGAAAACACCGAAAGCGCGCCCGCAGCTCAGGCTCCGGGTGCAACCGCGCCAGCGCCCGGGACGACGCCGACGACACCCGCTGCGCCGACGCCGGAAGAAGGCGATCAGATCGTACCCGGCGAAGCGGTAGCCATCGAAGGTGAGGAGCAGGACGCGCCGATCACGCAGCGGGCGAACACGCAGCTTGCGCAAGTCATCGCGCCCTCGGCGCCCGCCACGCAGTCGCGCTGGCAGCAGGGCCAGCACTATCAGCTCCTCGTGCCCGCGCAACCGACCAACGTTTCGCCCGACAAGGTCGAAGTCGTCGAGATGTTCTGGTACGGCTGCAGCCACTGCTACTCGCTCGAGCCGTTCCTGCAGAAGTGGAACAAGGACAAGGCGGCGTACGTGCAGTTCACGCGCGTGCCTGTGACCTGGAGTGCCGGCCACAAGGCGCACGCGCAGCTGTATTACACACTCTCCGCGCTCGGCAAGGACGAGGAGCTGCACGATGCGGTCTTCGAAGAGATCCAGCGCAAGAACAACATGATGTTCACGAACGACCCCGAGCAGACCGAGAACCTGCAGGCGGCGTTCGCCAAGCGTCACGGCATCAGCGAGCAGGAGTTCCGCAGCGCCTATCGCTCGATGGGCGTGATGACGCGCATGCGTCGCGCCGAGGAGCTCGCCCGCCGTTACAAGGTATCGGGCGTGCCGTACATGATCGTGAACGGCAAGTACACCGCCGACGTCGGTTCCGCCGGAGGGCAGGATCAGCTGATCGCGCTCATCAACGATCTCGCGGCCCGCGAGCAGAAGAAGCAGTAAGTTCCGGCCGCCGGCACGGTGACGGCATGCTCAACGTCTACGTGTCCCGGCCCCAGGGCTTGCAGCGCTTACCCGGCAAGGTCACCGCCATTCCCGACGATGCGCTCTGGCTCGACCTGATCAATCCGGAGCCCGACGAGGAAGACCTGATCGAGAACGTACTCGGCGTGGACGTGCCGACGCGCGAGGAGATGAAGGAGATCGAGGCGTCGAACCGGCTGTACGAGGACGAGGGCGCCCTCTACATGACGATCACGATCGTCACCAAGCTCGACACCGACCTGCCGGTGAACTCGCAGATCACCTTCATGCTGGTCGGC
>DASTQG010000273.1:0-6370 GCA_035761885.1 Steroidobacteraceae bacterium
GTGGCAAGACCGGCGGGGCCGCCGCCGACGACGGCGACGTCGTACTCCATCACATCACGAAGAGCGGGACCTTGAGGCATGGTTACTTGGGCTGCATGCGGATCGCGCCGTCGAGGCGGATCGTTTCGCCGTTGAGCATCGGGTTGCCATAGATCGCAACCACCAGGTCCGCGTATTCCTCCGGCTTGCCGAGGCGGGACGGAAACGGGATCTGCGCACCGAGCGACTTCTGCACGTCCTCGGGCATGCCCGCGACCATCGGCGTCATGAAGATGCCGGGCGCGATCGACATCACGCGGATGCCCAGCCGCGCGAATTCGCGCGCCATCGGGAGTGTCATGCCCACGACCGCCGCCTTGGTGGCGGAGTAGGCGCATTGGCCGATCTGTCCCTCGAACGCGGCCACCGACGAGGTGTGCACGATGAGTCCGCGCTCCCCGTCGGCGTTCGGCGCGTTGTTCTGCATGAGCGCCGCCGCGGCCTTGTCGACCAGGAAGGTGCCGATCAGGTTGATGTGGATGACCTTGGTGAAGAACTCACCGGCCATCGGAGCTTCCCGTCCCAGCACGCGTCCCGCGCCGACCACGCCAGCGCAGTTGACGACCAGGTTGAGACCGCCCATCGCATCGCGCGCGGCTGCCACCGCTGCGTTCACCGCGCTCTCGGAAGTTACGTCGCAGCGATGGAAGCTCGCATTGGGACCGAGCGCTTTCGCGGCGGCGGTGCCCGCGGCCTCCTGAACGTCGAGCAGGGCGACCTTGCCGCCCTCGGCGATGACGCGCTGCGCCACCGCATGTCCTAGCCCGGAGGCTCCGCCCGTCACCAATGCTCGTGCTTCGTTGATTTTCATCCATTTTCTCCGAATCGCGCCGGACCGCAGGCCGGGTGCGGGTCAGCATGTCAAAAAAATATTTTCGCCAACGTGAGAATCAGGTGCCCTGTTTTTCGCTTTACTTATGTGGACCCCATGTTGCCGGGCAGGGATGCCGACAACCAGGAGGGCCAAGGGAAGGGGCATGGCAGGGCAGGGATGCCCCCTCGACTCATCGAGGTCATGTCGGGAGAGTCCACCGGGGTGGGCGCTTTTGCAGGAAGGCGCCCATGCCCTCTTGCCCCTCTTCGGATACCCGCAGGCGCGCAAGGCGCCTGGCGGTCGAGCGGCGCACATCCGCGTCCGGCGCGCCCAGGGCGGCGTTGACCTCGCGGATCAGCTCCTTGCACTCACGCTGGGCCTGCGGCCCGCCCTTGAGAATCTCTTCGATCACCCGCGATACCGTGCCATCCAGTGCCTCAGGTGCCACGACCTCGTGCACGAGGCCGATCCTGCGCGCCTCGGCGGCCTCGATCCTTTCCCCCGTCAGTGCGTAGCGCCGCGCCTGGCGCGCGCCGATCGCTGCGACGACGTACGGGGAGATGGCCGCGGGAACCAGGCCCAGGCGCACTTCGGTGAGCGCGAAGCGCGCGGTGTCGGCGGCAATTGCGATGTCGCAGCACGCGACGAGTCCCACGCCGCCACCAAAGGCATTGCCCTGGATGCGCGCCAGCGTCGGCTTTCCCATCGCGGCGAGCTGCGCCAGCACCTCGGCCAGGCGCATCGCTTCGCTGAGATTGTCGGCTTCGCTCGCGCTGCCGAGTGCGCGCATGGAATCGAGGTCCGCGCCGCTGCAGAACGTCTTGCCCGAGCCCGTCAGGACGATTGCGCGCACGGCCGCGTCGGCATCGAGCGTGCGCAGATGGCCGGCGAGCGCCTGCAGTGTTTCCGAGTCGAAAGCGTTGTGCTTGTCGGGCCGGTTCAGCGTGAGCGTGGCGACGCCACGCTCATCGACCGACAGCAGCACCGTCTGCGGCATGTGCTCAGACGGTCTCGATGGCCATGGCCGTCGCTTCGCCGCCGCCGATGCACAACGAGGCGATGCCGCGCGACAGTCCGCGCTTGCGCAGCGCATGCACCAGCGTGGTGAGGATGCGCGCACCCGTTGCGCCGACCGGATGGCCGAGCGCGCACGCCCCGCCGTTCACGTTCACACGCGAGTGATCGATGCCGACGTCGCGCATCGCCGCCATCGTGACGACGGCGAACGCCTCGTTGATCTCGTACAGGTCCGCCTGCTGCGCCTTCCAACCGGTGCTCTCGAGCACCTTCTTGATCGCACCGCCGGGCGCAGTGGTGAACCACTCCGGCTCGTGAGCGTGCGAGGCGTAGCCGACGATGCGCGCCAGGGGTTTGAGTCCGCGCTGCTTCACCACCGCCTCGGTGGCGATCACGAGCGCAGAGGCGCCGTCGGAAATGGAAGACGAGCTGGCTGCGGTGACGGTGCCGTCCTTGTTGAACGCCGGCTTGAGCGTCGAGATCTTTTCGATGTCGCAGGTGAAGGGCGTTTCGTCCTTTTCCACGGTCACCTCGCCCTTGCGGCCCTTCACGACCACGGGCGCGATCTCACCGGCGAAGTCGCTGCTCGCGGCGCGCAGCGCGCGGCGCACCGACTCCGTCGCGAAGCTGTCCTGCTCGGCACGGCCGAAGCCGTACTTTTGCGCCGTGGCATCCGCGAAGTGCCCCATGAGCTTGCCGTCGAAGGGACTCTGCAGGCCGTCGCGGAACATGTGGTCCAGGATCTCGCCATGGCCCATGCGGTAACCGCTGCGCGCCTTGGGGAGCAGGTAAGGTGCGTTGGTCATCGATTCCAGCCCGCCCGCCACCATGAGCGAGGCGCTGCCGGCGCGGATCTGATCGGCGGCCATCATCACCGCCTTCATGCCGGATCCGCACATCTTGTTGATCGTGGTCGCCGGGACGGACTTCGGAATGCCGGCTCCCAGGGCGGCCTGACGGGCAGGCGCCTGACCGAGGTTGGCAGGCAGAACGCAGCCCATGATCACCTCTTCGATCGCATCGCCGGAGAGGCCCGCGTCGGCGAGCGCACCGCGGATCGCGGCGGCGCCCAGCTCGGTCGCGCTCACGGCACTGAACACACCTTGGAAAGCACCGATCGGGGTGCGCTTGGCGGAAACGATATACAGGGCAGGCTCTGGCATAAAACCTCAGCTGATTCAGTCTGTTGCGCCGACCTCAGCGCACTGCGCGGAGCGGCAAGATCGCACATCTTTTTGCAGTGCGCAAATACAGGTACCGGACTTTGCAATATTGCAATTCTCGCCACTGAAACTGGCGCCCTTTCGGAGAATTGCAATATCGCAAAGTCCGGTACCTACAGGGCGCGAATCGCCCTGATGCGGTCCTCAGCCAGCCGGTCCGCAGCCTGCCAGCTGGGGATCTTTTCTCGCGACGCAAGCTCCAGGATGCGCCCCACGATGTCGCCCACCGACGCCGCCATCCGTCGCGCGCGCGTCTCGCGATAACCGTCCAGCTCCGCGGCGAGATTCATGAGGCCGCCGGCGTTGACCGCGTAGTCGGGCGCATAAAGGATCCCGCGCCCCTCGAGCTGGGTGGCGCATTCGTTGGACTCGAGCTGGTTGTGCGCCCCGCCCGCAACGATCTTGCACTTCAGGCGCGGCACGGTGTCCTCGTTGATGATGCCGCCCATCGCACACGGTGAGAACACCGTCGCGTCCACGTCGTAGATCTGGTGCATCGGGACGCTCTCGGCGCGCAACTCGTCCACGAGCGGCTCGACGCGCTCCTGGTTGATGTCCGTGACGAACACCTTCGCACCCTGCGCCCGCAACAGTTTGACGAGGTGATATCCCACGCCGCCCACGCCCTGGACTGCGTAGCTGTAGCGCCCGACCTCGTTCGTGCCGAAGCGTTTCTCCAGGCAGGCGCGGATGCCGTGGAAAGTCCCGAGCGCGGTGAAAGGCGCCGGGTCGCCGCTGCCGCCGTTCTCCGGGTGCACGCCGACGACCCGGTTGGTTTCCAGGCGAATGAGCTCCATGTCGTCCATCGTGGTGCCGACGTCCTCGGTCGCGATGTAGCGATCGCTCATGCCGCCCACGAAGCGGCCGAGCGCACGGAACACCGCCTCGCTCTTGTCGGTTTCCGGATTGCCGATGAGCACCGCCTTGGCGCCGCCGAGATTGAGCCCCGCGATCGCCGTGCGATAGGTCATGGCGCGCGACTGCTTCAGCGCGTCCCTGAGCGCATCGCTCTCGCTGGCGTATGGCCACATGCGCACGCCGCCGAGCGCGGGACCCAGCACGGTGCTGTGCACCGCGACGATGCAGCGCAGGCGGCTGGGCGCGTGCTGGAAGTAGGTGACCTGCTCGTGGCCCAGCTCGCTCGTCGCTTCGAATACGTTCATCGCAGCTCCCGCGTGACGGCGCCCGCGTGCGGATGATTATAGGCGTTCGCAGCCCCTGGCCGGATGCGCCGCACGCGTCGGACTGTTAGACTGTCGATCCGTCCAAGGTAACGGTAAGTCTTTCATTCCATGAGTATTCCTGCCGTCGAGATCGAACGAGAGGACGACAACGACGCGCAGGCTGCGCCGCTTCGCTTCATCAGCGCCGCTTCGCTCTTCGACGGTCACGACGCCGCGATCAACATCATCCGCCGCATCCTGCAGGCGAACGGCGCCGAGGTGATCCATCTCGGCCACAACCGCAGCGTGGCGGACATCGTGCGTGCCGCCATCCAGGAGGATGCCGACGGCATCGCCGTGAGCTCCTACCAGGGCGGGCACAACGAATATTTCCGCTACATGGTGGACATGCTGCGCGAGCTGCAGGCCGAGCATGTGCGCGTGGTCGTGGGCGGCGGCGGCACCATTGCTCCACACGAGGTGGCGGAGCTGGAAGCCTACGGGATCGAGAAGATCTACACGCCCGAGGACGGTCGCACGCTCGGCCTCACCGGCATGATCCAGGACGTGTTCAAGCGCGTACGCGCGGCACAGAAGCCGCGCTACGAGTTCGGCCCGTTCGGTGTGCGCGATCATCAGCAGCTCGCACGCGCGATCTCCGTGCTCGAGGGCGCGCAGCACGCCGGCGCCACCATCGAGCAGATCCGGCGCGCGATCGAGAAGAAGGCGGCGTCCGCCAAGGTCGCGGATCCGCCGGTGGTGGGCGTCACGGGTACCGGTGGCGCGGGCAAGAGCTCGCTCAACGACGAGTTGCTGAACCGGTTCGTGCGGCATTTCCCCGACCGGCAGATCGCGGTCGTGGCGATGGATCCCACGCGCCGGCGCAGCGGTGGCGCACTGCTCGGCGATCGCATCCGCATGAACAGCCTGGCGAACGAGCGCATCTTCATGCGCTCGCTCGCGACGCGCCGCCAGCACCTGGCGACGAGCGCGGTGCTGGCCGACACGCTCGCGCTGCTCAAGTTCGCGGGCTTCGACCTGATCGTGGTGGAGACGGCGGGCATCGGCCAGAGCGACACGGAGATCGTCGACCTGGTGGACCACTCGCTGTACGTGATGACCAGCGAATACGGCGCGGCCAGCCAGCTCGAAAAGATCGACATGCTCGACTACGCCGATCTCATCGTCATCAACAAGTTCGAGAAGCGCGGCGCGGAGGATGCGCTGCGCGACGTGCGCAAGCAGTGGCGACGCAACCACCCGGCCGAGCGGCGCGAAGATGCGCAGATCCCCGTGTTCCCGACGATCGCGAGCCAGTTCAACGACGGTGGCGTGAATCGCCTGTTCGAGGCGCTGTGCGTGCGCCTGGACGCGGAGCGCGGCGCGCAGGGCAAGCGCTGGCAGCTGGAGGGTCAGAAGATCGCCGAGCTGCCGCGCCGCGATGCCGTGATCCCCGGGCATCGCACGCGCTATCTCGCCGAGATCTCGCAGAACGGCCGACGCGCGCAGCTGCAGGTCGATGAGCGCGCACAGGCGGCGAGCCGCGCCTACGGCCTGTACCAGGCGCTGCAGGCGCTGAAGGACCCCGAGCTGCCGCAGCCGCTCGAGCGTTGCCCGTCGTCGGCTTCGGAGCAGGACGCAACGCGCGCGGCGCTGCGCCGCGAATACAACCAGGCCCTCGACGCAATGGGCGCCGAAGCGCTCGATCTGCTGCGCCGCTGGCCCGAGCGCGCGCGTGGCGCGAGCGAGGACCAGTACAGCTACCAGGTCCGCGGCAAGGAACTGAAGGGCGAGAACTACACCGAGACGCTGAGCCACCAGCGCATTCCGAAGCTGGCATTGCCGAAGCTGCGTGACTGGGGCGACCTGCTCACGTACCTGCTGAAGGAAAACCTTCCGGGCTCGTATCCCTACACGGCCGGCGTGTATCCGTACCGGCGCGAGGAGGAGGATCCGATCCGCATGTTCGCGGGCGAGGGCATGCCCGAGCGCACCAATCGGCGCTTCCACTACCTCGCCTCGGGGCACGAAGCCACGCGCCTGTCGACGGCGTTCGATTCGACCACGCTCTACGGAGAGGATCCCGACGAGCGCCCCGACATCTACGGGCGCAT
>DASTQG010000274.1:0-4520 GCA_035761885.1 Steroidobacteraceae bacterium
TGGTGACGCTCTGGGTGTTCCTCCTGCCGAACCTGCTCGCCGGCGCGCGGGGCGCGCTCGTGTCGGGCCTGGCCCTCTCCCCGCTGGCGGCGCTCGTCACGCTGAGCGTGGTGGCCTGGATGCGGGGTTTCGCCGGCGGGCTCTGGATCGCTCCCTGGGAGCTGCTCCTGGCGGCGGGCGCGCTCGCGCTCCTCTGGCTCACGGCCGCTCGCCGGCCACCGCCGCCGCGCCGCCCGCGCAGGCCGCCGCGCCGGGCGTCCCCCGAAGGAGTAGCCTAGAGTCGTCCATTCATCCCCTCTGGCGGGACGCCATGCGCGAGCTGAGCAGAGAACGGTGGCTGGCGGTCAGTCCACATCTCGACCGCGCGCTCGAGCTGTCTCCCTCCGAGCGCACGGCCTTTTTCCAGTCGCTGCGCGCGGAAGACCCGGCGCTCGCCGCCGACCTCGAGACGCTGCTCGAGGAGCGTGACGCGCTGAGCCGCGCGGGTTTCCTCGCGGGCGCCGCCTCACCGCTCCCCCGCTCGGCCTCGCTGGCGGGACAGACGATCGGCGCCTACACCCTGGTTTCCCTCATCGGGCAGGGGGGGATGGGCACCGTCTGGCTGGCCGAGCGCAGCGACGGCCGCTTCCGGGGCCGCGCCGCGGTGAAGCTGCTCAACGCCGACCTCGTGGGCCGGGTGGGCGAGGAACGGTTCCTGCGCGAAGGAGCCATCCTGGCGCGCCTCACGCACCCGCACATCGCACGGCTCTCCGACGCCGGGGTGTCGCCGATGGGCCAGCCCTACCTGGTGCTGGAGTATGTCGAGGGAGACAACATCAACCGCTGGAGCGAGGGGCATGGGCTCGACGTGGCGGCACGCGTGCGGTTGTTCCTGGATGTTCTCGCCGCGGTCGCGCATGCGCACGCGAAGCTGATCCTGCATCGCGACCTCAAGCCCTCGAACATCCTGGTCACGCTCGAGGGACAGGTGAAACTGGTGGACTTCGGCATCGCCAAGCTGCTCGACGACGGCGAAGGCGCGCCGGCATCGGGGCTGACGCAGCTCGCGGGCCAGGCGTTCACGCCAGAGTACGCAGCACCGGAGCAGGTGCTGGGCGGCGAGGTAACGAGCGCCACCGACGTGTATGCGCTGGGCGTCCTGCTGTACGTGCTGTTGACAGGCAGGCATCCGACGCAGGAGGCGGAAACAGCGCCGCTCGCGCGCCTGCGCGCCGTCGTCGACACCGATCCGGCACGGCCGAGCGACGCGGGCCCGCAGGAATCGGAGCCGGGCGCGAGCGTGCGGCTGAAACGTACGCGAGCCCTGCGCGGTGATCTGGACAACATCGTGCTGAAGGCGCTGAAAAAGGCTCCCGCCGAGCGCTACCACACGGTGGAAGCGCTCGCCGAGGACCTGCGGCGCTATCTGGCCGACGAGCCCGTCAGTGCCCGCGCGGATTCATTCGCCTATCGCGCCTCGAAGTTCGTGTCGCGCAACAAGCTGGCGGTGGGCGCTGCGCTCGTCGTCCTGCTCACAGTCGTGGCGGCGGCGGTTGTCTCCGTGCAGCAGGCGATCGAGGCGACGCGGCAACGCGATCGCGCGCTCTCGCTCGCGGCGCGCAACGAAGCGGTGGTGGATTTCGTGACCAGCATGCTCACCGAGGTCGCTCCCGCCGACCAGCCGGTGCGTGTCGCCGATCTGCTCGAGCGCAGCCAGCAGATCCTGATCGGCGAGGACAGCATCCCCGAGCATCGCGCCGCCATCCTCGGAATTCTGTCCGGCTACTACCTGAGCGCGGGCAAGCCCAGCCTGGCGCAGGGCCTGCTCACACGTTCGCTCGAGCTCACGCAGGCGACCGAGGAAGTCGAGCTGCGAGCGGTGCTCCTGTGCGACAGCGCCTACGCCGCATCGCTGCTCGGCCGGCCGGATGAAGCGGGCCGTCTCATCGAGCAGGGGCTGCACGCGAGTCGCGCCGACGCCATGGCCGCGGTGCGTTGCCTGCGCGATCGCGCCTACATTGCCCAGAACACCTACGACCCGAAGACCGCGCTCGACTACGCATTGCAGGCGCAGGCCCGGCTGAAGGAATCGCCGATCGCCAGGCCGGACGTGGAAGCCCAGTTGCTCGCCGACATTGCCGCCGCGCATTATCTCGCGGGTCGCAACGCCGCCGCCGAACGCTTCTACGCCGAGGCGCTCGACAAGCTCGTGAAGATGGGCCGCGGCGAGAGTCCGAGCGTCTTCTTCATCCGCAACAACTGGGGCATCGCCAGCTTCGCCGCCGGCGACCCGCGCCGGGCGCTGGAACAATACGACGAAGCGCTCGAGATCGCGGTCCATCGCTCGATCGGCGGCGAGCCGCCGCCGTACCTGCTGCAGAACCGGGCCTTCGCGCTTGCGACGCTCGCACGTTATCCCGAAGCGCTCGAGGCTTACGGCGAGGCGATCGATTCCGCCGCGCGCGCCGGCAACGAGGGCGTACGCATCGGAGCGCTTGCGAGCCGGGCCAACACGTACATGCTCATGGGCGAGGTGGCTCGCGCGGAGCGGGAACTGGCAGCGATCGCCCCGCAGGTCGGCAAGAGCATTCCCGCCGACAGTGTTCCGGCCATGACCATCCTGCAGGTGCAGGCACGCCTGGACGCGGCAAGGGGACGCTGGCCTCAGGCAGTCGCGGGCCTCACGCGCATCGTCGATTTCTTCGATGGCCGGCGCATGGCGGTCGCGCCACTGGCACGCGTTCTGATCCTGCGTGGCGAGCTGCACCTGGCACAGGGAAACACCGGGGCGGCAAAGGCCGATGCGGCACGGGCGCTCGAGGTGGCGCGAGCCCTGCAGGGCGACAAGCCGCACTCGAGTCTCACCGGCCAGTCATTGCTCCTCGAAGCGCGCATTCAAGCCACCGTCGGAGAGGACGCCACGGCGCGGCAGACCGCGAAACAGGCCGTTGCGCACCTCGCGGAAACGCTGGCCGCGGATCATCCGGACACCCGTCGAGCGCGGGAAAGCACGCAGGGATAGACCAGAGGCGCGGTCCCCCGGGTTTGTACGAATTGCTGCATCCGGACGACGGCCGTTCCGGAGTTGCGCGCGAACCTATCGGCGCTGTCGCGTTCGAAACCAGTGTCCCGAGTCCAGGATGGACCGCCGCCGCATGTCGGACCTGTTCGCTGCGCAAGTCACGATTCCGAGCGCTTTGCTTGCCGCTCTCGTTCTGGCCATTGTCCTGCTGATCGTCGTCATCTGGTCCATCCGCAGGCACCGCGATCCGAAGCTCGAGATCAAGAGCGATGCGCCGCTCGCCGAGCTGATGCCCTCGCTCTCGGGCCTCACGCAGAGCTCCGTGTACCTGGGCAACACCGTCGAGCTGTTCGAGAACGGCGCCTTCTTCGAAATGATGTTCGAAGAGATCAAGGCCGCGACACGCACGGTGCACTTCGAAACCTTCCTGTGGAAAGACGGCGTGCTCGGTCGACGCCTGGTGGACGCCCTGCTGGAGCGCCGGCGGGCGGGTGTGGTGGTGCGCGTGCTCGTGGATGCGAGTGGCGGCAAGAAGATGGGCAGTGAGGCCCGTCGCCGACTGGTCGAGGCGGGTTGCAAGCTCGCGCTGCATCACCCCACGCACTGGCGCAACCTCGGCGTGTTCAACGACCGCGACCACCGCAAGCTGGTCGTGCTCGACGGACGCATCGCGCTGGTCGGCGGGCATTGCATCGTCGACAGCTGGCTCGGCGATGCGCAGGACCACGATCACGTGCGCGACCTGGCCGTGCGGGTGTGCGGCCCGGTGGTGCACGCCGTGCAGGCTGCCTTCAGCGAGAACTGGGTGGAAGACACGGGTGAGTTGCTCGTGGGCGATGAGTCGTTCCCCGAGTTGCAGCGCCTGGGCGATGTGGACATCCACGTCGCGAGCCTCAAGCCCGAAGGCTCCGCGCCCGCGGTGAAGGTGTTGCATCACCTCGTGGTGTGCGTGGCGCGCAAGAGCATCCGCATCCAGAACCCCTATTTCCTGCCCGACGATGAAGCCATCGAGGCGCTCGGACAGGCGGTGAGGCGCGGGGTCGACGTTCGTGTCATGGTGCCTTCGGCCAGCGCGTCGGACATGCCGATCGTGCAGCACGCCGCGCACCGCAACTTTCACAAGCTGCTGGAACACGGAGTGCGGATCTTCGAGTTCGAGAAGTGCCTGCTGCACCAGAAGGTGATGACCGTGGACGGAGTTTTCTGCGCCATCGGCTCGAGCAACTTCGACGACCGCTCCTTCGAGACCAATGACGAGATCACGCTGGGTATCCGCGATGCCACCCTCGCACGCACGTTGGAGGAAGTCTTCGAGCGCGACCTGGAGCACTGCACGGAGCTCGAGCTGCGCTCCTGGCAGGCGCGCGGCCTTTGGCACCGGCTCGGCGACAACGTGCTGCACACCTTCAACGAGGTTCTGTAGCGCGCCTGCACGCGGCCTGCAGGCCCGCACGCGCCATGGCCTGGGCTAGAATCCCGGGATGGCGCACTACGACTTCCTGCTGATCGGCGGCGGTCA
>DASTQG010000275.1:0-2037 GCA_035761885.1 Steroidobacteraceae bacterium
CCCTTTTTCTGCAAATGGGGACAGGAGTCATCCTTCGCGGGACGCCCACGCGGACGCAGGGTGGATCGCAAGCCGAGCTGCTCCGCCACGCCAGCCACCCACGCTTCGTCCCCATAGGGGGTGCCGCGACGCGCACAGCGGCGCAGGCAATCGGCTTCCGCCTTTTCCGCCGGCTGGTTCACGTACGTCATCCAGTTGCTCGGCCGAGCTATCGGCCATGGATGCAGGCGCAACGAGTCATCTCTTTCCACCTGCTCCAACCACCGCCATAGGCTGCCCCAGCGCCAGTCTTCAGCGCGCTTGACCAGCCTGCCGCTCAGGGCGTTCGCCTCCACGTAGCGTGATACGGCGAAAAAGTGAGCGTCGTTCTGTACCACGAACGACTTGAAGCGTCCCTGATAGACATGGCCCGTTCCGGCGCTAGCGCGGTGCGCGTGCAGCCGCTGCGCATGCGTAAGCGTCACCAGGCGCATGTAGTTGGAAAGCTCGCCATCATGCTGCGGCCAGACCAAAAGGTGCCAATGGTTCGGCATCACACACCAAGCGAGGATGCGCATGGGAGCTCGCTCTTGCACCTCCCCGAGCACGCGCTCGAACGCCAGGTAGTCGCGGTCATGCTCAAAGATCCTGCGTTTGCCGTTGGCGCGGTTCAGGACGTGATACACGAACCCGCCCGGTGCAGTTCTTAATGGCCTCGGCATGGCCTTTAAACGCACCAGCCAGGCAACTGGTCGACACGGAAAGGGGTCCTGGCCCCTTTTCGGAAAAAAGGGTCCTGACCCCTTTTAGCCGCTGAGGCCGAGGACGCGCTCGGCCATGTTCGGGTCGCGCGCGAGCTCGGCGGAGCGCGCGCGGTGGACGATGCGGCCGCGCTCGATCACCACCGCGTCCGCGGTCAGCGAGAGCGCGATCTCGGTGTGCTGCTCCACCAGCACCATCGCCATGCCCTGGAGGTTCTTGAGTGAAGCGTCGAGTTCTTCGACGATGATGGGCGCGAGCCCCTCGAGCGGCTCGTCAAGAAGAAGGAGCTCGGGGTTGGTCATCAGCGCGCGCGCGATGGCGAGCATTTGCTGCTCGCCGCCGGAGAGCTGGTTGCCCATGTTGGCCTTTCGCTCCTGCAGCCGGGGAAAGAGCCGGTAGACCGAGGCGAGGTCCCAGCGGCCGGGGCGCGCGGCGACGGTGAGGTTCTCTTCCAGCGTGAGCGAGGGAAAGATCTCACGCTCCTGCGCCACCCAGCCGAGGCCGAGCTGCGCGCGGCGATGCGGTGCAAGGGAAGTGATGTCTTGCCCCTTGAAATGCACGCTGCCCTGATGCAGCCGCGTGTATCCCATGATCGTGAGGAGCAGGGTCGACTTGCCGACGCCGTTGCGCCCGAGCACTGCGAGGCTGCCGCCCGCGGCGAGTTCGAGCGAGATGTCCTCCAGCACCACCGCTTCGCCGTATCCGGCACGCACGCCGCGAAGCGCAAGCAGCGGCTCAGGCATGGGCTCTGCCGAGGTAGACCTCGCGCACGCGCTCGTCGCGCGCGATGTCCTGCGGCGGGCCTTCGACGAGGATCCTGCCGCCGACCATCACGATGATGTTCGAGGCGAAGCGGAACACGACGTCCATGTCGTGCTCGATGAAGAGGATGGTGAGCTCCCGCGACAGATTCGCGATCGCGTCGAAGAGCGCAGCGCTTTCATCCTTCGGCACGCCCGCGGCCGGCTCGTCGAGCAGCAGCACGCGCGGCCGCGTGGCGAGCGCGAGCGCGATCTCGAGCAGGCGTTGCTGGCCGTACGGCAGTTCTTTCGTAGTCCTGAAGGCCGCCTTCGCGAGACCTAATGAATTCAAGATGCCGTGCGCTTCGTCGATCGGCGCGCTGAAGCGCGGCAGGCCGCGCCACCAGTTGTGCGCATTGCCCTCGCGCTCGAGCACCGCCAGCGTCACCGATTCGAGCGCGGTGAGCTGCGGGAAGAGCGTATTGATCTGGAAGGTGCGCGCGAGCCCCTTCTTTACGCGCGCATCGGGCCTGAGCGAGGTGATCTCGCCACCGTC
>DASTQG010000276.1:0-7576 GCA_035761885.1 Steroidobacteraceae bacterium
CCCGTGGTAACGATATAGCCCGAAAGCGCCTTGCGGCGCATTCAACCTGTGGTGCGTTTCTCAGCTGATGCGTGGCGTTTGTAGTTATAGGAAAAGACGTATGCATCAACGAGCTGCCGGCGAAATATATACCAATGCCTCCCCAGTGCAATGGTCAAATCCCGTACAGACGCGCCCGTCATGACGGAGTTGTCGCACGCGCTCCGAGCCTTTTTTTCCGCAGTGCCAACGCTGTCGCGCCACGCGTGGCCGGTGGCGAGCGGCGCGGCGGCAGAAGAAGGAACTCAAGGTAAGGACGATAACTTTTTGAAATAAATAAAGGTTTCCGCAGGCGCAACGTGCGCGGCGCGAGCCCGTCGCCCCATCCGTGGCACGCCGATTGCACCCCTGCCGATTCAACCCTTGGAGGTGCGCGAGCGCTCATGCCCGATCCCATCGTCCCCGTGGCGCTCGAGCGCCGCCCGCATTCGCCCGACGGCCCCGGCCCGGATCTGCCCGCCGCTCAGCCCCAGCCCCGAGCCCCGCGCGCCGTCTCCGCTCGTCGCCGGCGGGTGCTGATCATCGTGGAGAACCTGCCGTGCCCGTTCGACCGCCGCGTCTGGCAGGAGGCGCGCACGCTCAGCAACGCGGGCTATCTCGTGTCGATCATCTGCCCCAAGGGCAAGGGCTTCGAGAAGTCATACGAGGAGATCGAGGGCATCGCGATCCATCGCCACCCGCTGCCGATCGAGGCCTCGGGGGCCATGGGGTACGCGATCGAGTACCTGTGGGCGCTCGCGGCCGAGTTCAGCCTGTCGTTGCGCGTGCTGATGGGCAGGGGATTCGACGTGATCCACGCCTGCAATCCGCCCGACACGATCTTTCTCATCGGCGGCTTCTACAAGCTCTTCGGCAAGAAATTCCTCTTCGACCATCACGACATCAATCCGGAGTTGTACGAGGCCAAGTTCGGCCGGCGCGACTTCTTTCATCGCCTGTTGTGCCGGCTCGAGCGCTGGACGTTCCGGACCGCGGACGTCGCCATTTCGACCAACGAGTCCTACCGTCGCATCGCGATCGAGCGCGGCGGGATGGCGCCGGAGCGGGTGTTCGTGGTGCGCAGCGGCCCGGACCTGTCACGTCTGCAGATCGTTCCGCCGGACCCCGCGCTGCGCAACGGGCGTCGCTATCTCGTGGGCTACGTGGGCGTGATGGGACACCAGGAGGGCATCGACCTGCTGCTGCAGGCGATACGGCGCATCGTGCACGAGCTCGGGCGGCACGACGTGCAGTTCGGCCTGGTCGGCGGCGGAACGGAGCTGGAGTCGATGCGCGCGCTCGCGCGGGAGATGGGCATCGCGGACTTCGTGACCTTCACCGGCCGCGTGCCGGACGCGCAGCTCCTGGCGATGCTCAACACCGCGGATGTGTGCGTGAATCCGGACCGCGCCAACGACATGAATGACAAATCGACGATGAACAAGATCATGGAGTACATGGCGCTGGGTAAGCCGATCGTGCAGTTCGATCTCACCGAGGGCCGTGTCTCGGCGGCCGAAGCCTCCGACTACGCGCGCCCCAATGACGTGGCGGACCTCGCCGATCGCATCGTGGCGCTTCTGGACGACGAGCCGCGTCGCCGAGCGATGGGCGCGTTCGGTCGCACGCGCGTGGAGTCCACGCTCGCCTGGCAGCACGAGGAGCCGCGCCTGCTCGCGGCCTACGAGCGCCTGTTCCAATAAACACCGCGAGGATCGGTACTTCTTACAGCATCGGCACCCGAGCCAGTGCCGGGTGGACGCACGCGCCTGTCGGGGTCGCGCGACGCGCAGCGCGCGGCTGACCAAGCGCTGCGGCGCAAGCGCTTGATTCGGCTGGAGGTCGTCGCTCGTCTCGCGCTTCAGGGCCCGCGCTGGCACGACTGCTGCAAATGATCCCGCGAGCACGCCACGCTGCGCGTGTGCACGGAGCTACCCATGACTCAGGGACGACAGACTCGGGCAGGTTGGGTCACCTTCGCCTGGCTGCCTTTCGCTGCGCTTTTCGCGCTGACCGCTTTCGCTGATACCGCCACTGCCCAGGACCCTGCGGGGTACACCGTCAAGGCCGGCGACCTGCTGTCTGTGTCGGTGTGGAAAGAGCCAGACCTGCAGCGCGAAGCGCTGGTGCGCCCGGACGGCTCGTTCTCCTTCCCGCTGGTGGGCGAGGTCGACGCGCGCGGCAAAACCGTGGCGGACCTCACCAAGATCGTGAGCCAGCGGCTGGGCAAATACATTTCGGATCCCGTCGTGACCGTCTCCGTGCAGGAGATCAAGGGCAACAAGATCTACGTGATCGGCCAGGTCAACAAGCCGGGAGAGTTCGTGGTCAATCCCAGCGTCGACGTGATGCAGGCGTTGTCGATGGCGGGCGGCACGACACCGTTCGCCGCGCTCGGAGACATCGTGATCCTGCGCCGCACGACCGCGGGCAAACAGGCGCTGCCCTTCAAGTACAACGACGTGGCGCGGGGCAGGAACCTCCAGCAGAACATCGACCTGCAGAGCGGCGATGTCGTCGTCGTGCCCTGACCGCCATGCCGCGCTCAAAGCGTAACCGCACGCTGCCGGCCGCAGCGTTGTCGTCGGGCGTCGTGCTCGCGGGTTTCGCCGCGACGCCGCTGTCCGCCGCCGACTGGGAGATCTCGCCAAGGGTGCAGGCGGGCGGCCTGTACGACACCAATTACCGGCTCGCGCCCGAAGAGGCCGAGATCGAAGTGTCCGGCGCGCTCGCGGACGTGCAGCTCGAGTTCAAGCGGGCGACGCCCGTCACCGAATTCACCTTCACGCCACGCGCGCGCGCCACCTATTTCCCGGACGACAAGGAGGAGAACTCCGAGGACTACTTCGTCATGCTGGACGCGCTGCGTCGCGGGCAGCGCTACGAGGCAGCCCTGCGCATCGACCTGGCGGATGAAGACGTGGTCAGCAGCGAGCAGCCGGGAACCGACATCGACGGCGGGCTCGGCGAGCCCGGCGTGGGCGAAGGCGGCCTTGCGATCGTGCGCAACCGGCGCCAGCTCATCAGCGTCGTGCCCACGCTCTCGCACGAAGTGACGCAGCGTCACTCGCTCCTCTACGACCTGCGCTATATCGACGTGACCTTCGACGACCGCATACCCGGACTGCAGGTGCCGTACATCGACGGCAGTGCGGGCTTCGGCTGGCAATGGGCTGCGACCGAGCGCTCCACGCTCACGACGCGGCTGCGCGGCGCGCGATACGACATCGACGACAGCCCCGAGCGATCGGACGCCTATTCCCTGGAATTCGAGTGGGGCGCCGAGGCCACGGAGACCATGCAATCCTTCCTGCGCGTGGGCGCGCAGAACACCGACATCGTCCAGGCCAGCGGCGGCCGCAACGACGAGGTGAGCTGGATCGCGGGCGCCGGATTGCGCTGGACCGGCGGTCTGAGCGTGTTCTTCACCGACCTCACGCGCACGGTCAACCCGTCTTCTTCGGGAACGATCGTGGAACGCGACCAGCTGCGGCTGCGGCTGGACCGCGCCATCACGCCGCGCTTCTCCTTCTATACGGGCGTACGCGGCATCCAGGATCGCGCGGTGGACCGGACCTCGGGCTATCAGGGCCGCGAGTACGCGATTGGCGAGCTCGGCGCGCGCTGGCGCGTGCTGCAGACGCTCGCAGTGATCTTCTCGGTGGACTACGCCTGGCAGGAGTTTCGTGCGGCCCCGGAAGAGGACGCCACCTCGAGCCGGGCGATGATCACTTTCCTCTACGAACCGCGCCGCAGGGATTGAGGGGCGCAGACAACAAGGGATCCCATGGACAACCAACAGAGCGTACCTGGATTTGCCGACTATCTGTCCGCCATCGGACGGCGGCGCGGACTGCTGCTCGGCATCGCACTGCCGATCGCCGCGCTCGCCATCCTGTTGGCCGCCGGCCTGCCCGACATCTACACCTCGACCGCGCTGGTCGAGATCGACGAGCCGAAGGCGGGCTCGCTGCTGGAGCAACCGCGTCCCGGCGAGCAGAGCTATGCCGACCAGTACGTGGCGAGCCTCAAGAGCGTGGTGCTGAGCGATCAGAACCTCATGCAGGTGGCGCGCACGCTCGACCTGTACCCGGATCACAGCGACGATCCGGCGGCTGCGCTGCGCCGCCTGAAGCGCGACATCGAGGTCGCCATCGTCACGACGCCGATTCTCGATCCGCGCACCGGCCGTGAGCGCGAGGTGGTCGACGCGTTCACGCTCTCCTACGACAGCCGCTCGCCCGACAAGGCGCAGGCGGGTGCGCGCTGGCTCGTCGATGCATTCCTCGCCGAGCATCGCCGCCAGCGACAGCAGACCGCGGCCGGCGCGGCGGAGTTCTTCGCGAACGAAGCCGAGCGCATGCGCGTGCACGTCATGAGCCTCGAGGAGAAGCTGGCCGAGTTCAAGAAGGAGAACTACGGCCGGCTGCCCGAGCTCACCGAGGTCAACATCAGCATGATGGACCGCACGGAACGCGACCTCGAGCAGATGCAGCTGCAAGCGCAGACGCTGCGTCGCGAGCGCGTGTTCCTGGTGTCGCAACTGCAGCAGACCGCGGCGGCGGGGCCCGATGCGGGCAGCCTGCGCTCCCTCGAGGACGAGTACCGACGCCGCAGCACGACCTACGACGAAAGCCATCCCGACATGGTCTCCCTGCGCCGCCAGATCGACAGCCTGAAAGCCGGCGGCGTTGCCGCGGGCGGTGGCTCGCTGAGCGAACAGCTCACCGCGAAGCGCGCGACGCTCGCGGAAGTGCGTCAGCGCTACAGCGAGGAACACCCGGACGTGCGCAAGCTGCAGCGCGACATCGCCGCGCTCGAGGCGCGCATCGGCGCGGGCGAGCGGGCGGACCAGAATCCGGGCATGAGCACTCCGGTGGCCATGCAGCTGCAGACGCAGATCAACGCCATCGACACGCAGTTGGCGGGCATCGCGGCGCGCAGCGCGGAGCTTCGCGGCAAGCTCTCGAACCTGGAAGGTCACGTGGTTTCGGCTCCGCAGGTCGAGCGCGGGTACCAGACGGTGACGCGCGACCTCGCGATCGGCCGCGCGAAGTACGAGGAGCTGCTCAATCGCCAGATGGATGCGGAAGTGAGCGAAGCGGCGATCGCGGGCGGGCGCGCCGACGAGTTCAAGCTCACGCAGCAGCCGCTCAAGCCGGCGGAGCCCGCCAAGCCGCACCGGCTGGCGATTCTGTTCATCGGCGTGATTCTCGCGGCGGTGCTCGGGCTGAGCGCAGCCGTCGGCGCGGAAGGTATCGATCAGACGGTGCGCGGCTCGCGCGACGTGCGCGACCTGCTGGCGGTCTCCCCGCTGGTGGCGGTGCCCGACATCCGCAACTCCCGCACGCGGCGCCGCCAGATGTGGCGCTTCGCTGCCGTGAGCAGCTGCGCCGTGGTCGCCGTGTGGATCGTGTTCACAGCGGTTCAAATGTGGCTGTAGGGGTCTGAAACAATGAGCATCATCGAAGAAGCAGTACGCCGGGCCGCAGAACTGGGGCCACGTTCCACGCACGAGAACGTGGTGGGGCGTTCGCGCCCTCGTCGCCAGCCCGCCACCACGCAGGAAATCGCCCACGCGCGCCGTTTCATGAGCGCCTCCGCGGATCCGCGGCTCATGGAGCGCCATTGCATCCTGCCCAAGGTATCCGACAAGGCCGCGCTGCGCGCTTTCAAGATCCTGCGCACGCGCGTGCTGCGCCGCCTGGAGATGAATCGCTGGTCCTCGATCGCCGTCTCGGGCATGGCGGTGGGCGAGGGCAAGACGCTCACTGCGATCAACCTCGCCATGGCACTGGCGCAGGACGTGAACACCTGGGTCTTCCTGGTGGACCTCGACCTGCAGCGCCCGCAGGTGGCGCCCTACCTGGGCCTGAGCTTCGACAAGGGCCTGAGCGACTACCTGCTCGGCGAGGCTGAGCTCGACGACATCGTCTACAGCGTGGAAATGGAACGCCTCGCGGTGATCCCGAACACACGGCCGTTCCAGCAGTCCTCGGAGTTCCTCACCTCCCCGCGCATGGCGGAGCTGTCGCACGCGCTGGAGCGCGAGGCGCCGCGTCGCATCATCGTGTACGACATGCCGCCGCTGCTCGCCTCGGACGACGTGCTGGCCTTCGCGCCGCAGGTCGACGCATTACTGCTGGTGATCTCCGAAGGCCAGACCAGCCGCGCCATGCTGCGCGGCGCGAAGGAGATCCTCACCGAGATGAACCTGGTGGGCGTGGTGCTCAATCGCTCCAAGGAGCGCAACGACCACGCGTACTATTGATCGCGGCCGCACGCTGAAAGCGACCGCGCCGTGTGCGGGATAGCCGGTTTCGTCGATCGCTCGCTGGGCGGTGAGCAGGCTCGCGTCGTGCTCGCCGCGATGGCGCGCGCCATCCGGCATCGCGGGCCCGATGGCGAGGGAATCTGGTTCGATGCGCAGCTCGGAACGGGGCTCGCGCACCGTCGCCTGTCCATCCTCGACCTGTCCGAAGCCGGCGCGCAGCCGATGACGTCGGCCTCTGGCCGTTTCGTCATCACCTTCAACGGCGAGATCTACAACCATGGCGACCTGCGGCGCGAGCTGCTCTCGCACGACCCGCAGCTTTCCTTCCGCGGCCATTCGGATACCGAAGTCTTCCTGGCGGCGTGCGAAGCGTGGGGAGTGGGCCGGGCGCTAGCGCGCGCCAATGGGATGTTCGCGATGGGGCTGGTCGACCGCGAAACGCGCCAGCTGCATCTCATGCGCGACCGCATCGGCGAGAAACCTCTGTACTTTGGCAACGTGGGTGGGGGCAACGCGGGCGCGCGGCTGTTGTTCGGCTCGGAGCTCAAGGCGCTGCGTGCGCATCCGGCTTGGCAGGGCGCGCTCGATTTCGACGCGCTGGCCGCGTACTTCCGCTACGGCCACGTGCCCGCGCCGCATTCGATTCATGCCGGTATCGGTCAGCTCCTGCCCGGCGAGTGGGTGACGGTCGAGCTGGCGGCGGGCGAAGAACTGCGGATCGAGCGACGGCCTTACTGGTCCGCCGCCGAAGTCATCAGGCGTGGCGTCGCGCATCCCCTGCGAATCGGTGATGCGGGCGCCGTGCGCGATCTGGAAGTGCTGCTCGAGGATGCCGTGCGCCTGCGCATGGAAGCCGACGTGCCGCTCGGTGCGTTCCTGTCGGGAGGCGTGGATTCCAGCCTGGTGGTCGCACTGATGCAGCGGAACAGCGCGGCACGAGTGCGAACCTTCTCGATCGGTTTCGCCGACGAGAAATTCGACGAGGCCCCGGCGGCCCGCGCCGTGGCGAAACACCTGGGCACCGATCACACCGAGCTGTACGTTTCGCCGCAGCAGTCGCTGGACGTCATTCCGCAGCTCGCGCACATCTACGACGAGCCGTTCGCCGACTCCTCGCAGATCCCGACCTTCCTGGTCTCGCAACTGGCGCGCCAGCACGTCACGGTGTCCCTCTCGGGAGACGGCGGCGATGAGCTGTTCGGCGGCTACGGGCGCTACGAGCAGGCGCTCAACATCTGGCGCGGCGTGGATGCCGTGCGCCTGCGCATGGAAGCCGACGTGCCG
>DASTQG010000277.1:0-3280 GCA_035761885.1 Steroidobacteraceae bacterium
GGCTGCGATCCAGCGCAGTCCGACGGGATTGTGCAGCGGTGCGAGCGCGGACAGTGCTTCGATGGCGGGCACCACGGTGTCATCGATGCGCACCGGTCGCGTGAACCGCGTGCCGCCGTGCACGATGCGGTGCGCCGCCGCGACGATCGGCGCGTCGTGCAGGTCGCGCAGGAACGACGCGAGCGCAGCTTCGGGAAGGGCAGCGTCGCGTGTCAGTCGCGCGCGCACCATCAGGCTCGGTGCCTCCGCGCGCCGCGCGTCGAAAGCGGCGAGCTTCACGGAACTGCTGCCGCTGTTGATCGTCAGGATGATCATGGATCTGCCGGGCGCGGCGCGGCGGGGGATGTGCAGGTGCAAGTATACGCGTACGCTGCTCGGTCTCCGGGCGACAGGCGATGTTGTAGATCCTGCAACCGCTCGCGGCTCCGCTCCGGCGCCCTTCTTCCCACGCTCGAGGATCTGAGATGCGCCACGGACAGGAAGACATCGCGCGAGCCGAGTCTGCAGCGACGCGCCGCGTATCGCACGAGTTGCTGGCGCGCATCGACGCCTGCTGGCGTGCCGCCAATTACCTGACCGTCGGGCAGATCTACCTGCTCACGAACCCGCTGCTGCGCCATGAGCTGCGTCACGAGCAGATCAAGCCGCGATTGCTCGGCCACTGGGGCACGAGTCCGGGCCTGAGCTTCGTATATGCCCACCTGAACCGGATCATCGTCGAGCGGGATCTGAACATGATCTTCGTCACCGGACCGGGTCACGGCGGTCCGGCGGTGGTGGCACACACGTGGCTCGAAGGCAGTTACAGCGAGTGTTGCCCGGACGTGCCGCGCAACGCCGCGGGCATGGAGAAATTGTTTCGCCAGTTCTCTTTTCCCGGAGGAATCCCCAGCCACGCCGCTCCGGAAGTGCCCGGTTCCATTCACGAAGGTGGCGAGCTCGGTTACTCGCTGACGCATGCCTACGGCGCGGCGTTCGACAATCCCGATCTGGTGGTCGCGTGTGTGATCGGCGACGGCGAGGCCGAGACCGGTGCGCTCGCGGCGTCCTGGCACTCCAACAAGTTTCTCAACCCGTGCACCGACGGTGCCGTGCTGCCGATCCTGCACCTGAATGGCTACAAGATCGCGAATCCGACCGTGCTGGCGCGCATTCCGCCCGAGGAGCTCGATGCCTTGCTGAGAGGCTGCGGATATCGCCCTCACTACGTCGAAGGCGAGGATCCGCAAGTCGTCCACGAGCTGATGGCGAACGCATGCGATCGCATCTTCGACGAGATTGGTGACATTCAGCGGGCCGCGCGCCGGCAGAGCAGCACGGCATGGGCCCACTGGCCGGTGCTGGTTCTGCGCACTCCGAAGGGTTGGACCGGACCGCGCGAGATCGATGGTCGCAAGGTGGAGGGGCACTGGCGATCGCACCAGGTTCCCATTGCCGGTTTCGCACCCGGTTCCGGCCATCTCGAACAGCTCGAGCAATGGTTGCGCAGCTACCGGGCGGATGAGCTGTTCGCCGCCGACGGCGCGCCGCGCGCCGAGCTTGCGGCCGTGACGCCGATGGGGCGGCGTCGCATGGGCAGCAATGCGCACGCGAATGGCGGTCTGCTACTCGAGGATCTGCGGTTGCCCGAGCCTGCCGCGTTCGCGCTGGACGTGGGCGCACCGGGCTCTACGCCCGGCCAGGCGACGCGCGTGCTAGGCGCATACCTGCGCGACGTATTCCGGCTCAACGCGCGCACTCGCAATTTCCGACTGTTCGGCCCGGACGAAACGGAGTCCAATCGCCTGCAGGAGGTTTTCGCGGCGACGGACCGCACGTGGCTCGCACGAGCGGACGCGCACGACGAGCATCTCGGACCCGAAGGGCGCGTGATGGAGGTGCTGTCCGAGCATTTGTGCCAGGGCTGGCTGGAGGGCTACCTGCTCTCCGGGCGGCACGGGCTCTTCAGCTGCTACGAAGCCTTCGTGCACATCGTCGACTCGATGTTCAACCAGCATGCGAAGTGGCTGAAATCCTGCCGTGACGTGCCGTGGCGCGCACCCATCGCTTCGCTCAACATCCTGCTGACCTCGCACGTCTGGCGCCAGGATCACAACGGCTTCTCGCACCAGGATCCGGGCTTTCTGGATGTCGTGGCGAACAAGGGCGACCTGGTGCGCGTCTACCTCGCGCCCGACGCCAACACGCTTCTGTGGGTCGCGGATCGTTGCCTGCGCAGCCGCAACCTGGTCAACGTCATGGTCGCGGGCAAGCAGGAGCAACCGCAGTGGTTCGACGCCGAAGCGGCGCGCCGTCACTGCGAAGCGGGGGTGGGAATTCTCGGCTGGGCGGGGACGGAGCAGGGCGGTGAATTCGACGTCGTGCTCGCCTGTGCGGGCGATGTGCCGACGATCGAAACGCTGGCGGCCGTGGACCTGCTGCGACGCAATCTGCCGGGGCTTCGCATGCGCGTGGTCAACGTCGTCAACCTCATGACGCTGCAGCCGCCCGAAGAGCATCCCGATGGTCTCGCGGCGCGCGAGTTCGATGCGCTCTTCGGAACGGACAGACCGGTGATCTTCGCGTTCCATGGGTATCCGTGGCTGATTCACCGCCTGGCCTACCGGCGTACGAATCATCCGCACCTGCACGTGCGCGGCTACAAGGAACGCGGGACGACGACGACGCCCTTCGACATGGTGGTCCTCAACGACCTCGACCGCTTCCATCTTGCGATCGACGTGATCGATCGCGTTCCGGGGCTGCGCGAGCGGGCCGACGGTCTTCGCAGCCAGTTGCTCGACAAGCTCGCGGAGCACCGCAGGTACATCCGCATTTACGGGCAGGACCTGCCCGAGGTCCGCGAGTGGCGCTGGCACTAGCCGCGGATGCCACAGAGCGCGCAGGAACCCGGCGTTCGCCTCATCCCCGCGCGCTCTGCGGCGACTCTTTTACTTACGCGTCGGCGGAAGCGCGGCGCTGATCGCAGAGACGCCGTCCACGCCCGCGATCTTGCAGATCGGATGCGAGAAATCCGCCTGCAGGCTGGGCGATGAAACGATGCCCTGGTAGTTGACGTTGTCATCGCCGTTCGCGCTCACACCTGCGGGCACCCAGTCGAGCGCCAGTCGCTGGCGCGCGCGCCAGGCGATGTTGTGATCGGCGCACGAGGTGTCGCCGCTCACGCCGATCGCGCCGACCAGCTCCTTGCGCGAGTTGTAGAGTGGCAGACCGCCGCCGAACACGTTCACGCCGCCGATGCGCTGACCGACGAGCGGATCGCCCGATTGCCCGAAAGCGG
>DASTQG010000278.1:0-6645 GCA_035761885.1 Steroidobacteraceae bacterium
TGCTCGCTTCGCAACCGTTCCAGCACGCGCCAGTTGCGTCGGCAGACGCGGGCACCTGGATCCGCCGCCAGCGGCTCAGCTGACCGGAGATCCACATGCAACAGAACACCTGGGCTCTGGTCCTCGCTGCCGGCGAAGGCAGCAGGCTGCGCAGTCTGACCACCGATGCCACCGGCACGGCAGTGCCCAAACAGTTCTGCTCGCTCGACGGGGGACCGTCGCTCCTGCAGGAGGCGTTGCACCGGGCACAGGCGGTGGCGCCGCGCGAACGCATCTGCACCGTCGTCGCCGAGCAGCACCGGCGCTGGTGGCAGGGCGCGCTGTGGTCGCTGCCCGCCGCCAACGTGATCGTGCAACCGCGCAATCGCGGCACCGCGCTCGGAGTCCTGCTGCCGGTACTGAAGATCCTCGCGCGCGACCCGCTCGCCCGCATCGTGTTCCTGCCCGCGGACCACTACGTGCGCGACGAGCATGTGCTCGCCCTTGCGCTCGGCGTCGCGGTGGCGGACCTGGAAAGGCATCCGGACGAGCTCCTGCTCCTGGGCATCGCCCCCGAGGAGGCGGATCCGGAGCTGGGTTACATCCTGCCCGGCCTGCCGGAAGCCGGCGGCGCGCTGAGCGTGCAGCGTTTTGTCGAGAAGCCCGCCGTCGCCGCGGCGCGCGAGCTCATCGGCGCCGGCGGCCTGTGGAACAGTTTCATCTTCGCGGCAAACGGTTTCGCGGTGCTGTCGATGCTGCGTGAGCGCATGCCGGAGGTGGTCGACCGCATGGAGACGGCGCTCGCACGCGACGGCGATCTGCGCGGCGTGAACACGCTCGCCGAGCTCTACGCCGAGCTCCCGGAAGTCGATTTCTCGCGGCACATCATGCAGGGCGCCGAGCGGCGTTTGCGCGTGGCGCCGGTCCCGCGCTGCGGCTGGAGCGATCTGGGCACGCCGCGTCGGGTCGCCGAAACGATCCGGCGCCTGCGCGCCGAACAGCCGGAACCGGTGCGCTCCGCGTGGGCGCCCGCCACCGGCTTCCTGAATCTCGCCGCTGCCCATGCCCGCCTGCAGATGGCGGGCTGAGGACTAAACCATGCAACGCTCGATCCTGGCCCTGATCGTCCTTCTCGCATCGTTCACGGCGGCGCACGCGGCCGACACGGTAGTCGGGAGACAGCTGACTCTCGACGGTGCGAAGCGCGCGGCGGCGGCCGCGGTCGCCTTCGCGCGCGCGAACGGCGCCCCCGGCGGTGCGATCGCTGTCGTCGACAACGGCGGGCATCTCGTCTACCTCGAGCGCCTCGACGGCACGTTCGCGGCGGGCGCCACGATCTCGATCGGCAAGGCGCGCACCGCCGTGGCCTTCAAACGGCCCACCAAAGGACTGGAAGACATCATCAACAAGGGACGCGCGGCGATGATCCCCGTTGCCGAGGTCGCCTGGTTCACTCCCCTGCAGGGCGGCATTCCCCTGATCGCCGGCGGCGAGATCGTCG
Organism: Steroidobacteraceae bacterium; assembly: GCA_035761885.1. Classification (GTDB taxonomy): domain Bacteria; phylum Pseudomonadota; class Gammaproteobacteria; order Steroidobacterales; family Steroidobacteraceae; genus DASTQG01. The sequence goes on from DASTQG010000278.1 coordinate 1,481, forward strand.
GCGGCATCGGGGTCAGCGGCGCGGCCAGCGCACTGCAGGACGAAGAGATCGCCCTGGCCGGCGCACGGGCACTGGCGACCGAGCGCACCGGTGAGGTGCGCCACGTGCCCGGCGATCGCGTCCGCGCCGCGTATGCGCGCGGCGAGACCGGCGACACGCTGATCGCCGCGGACGAGTTTCGCGTCAATGCCAGTCGTCGCGACCGACCGGGCGAGGCAGAGATCCACCTCGGCGAAGCGGACATCTTCTACGTGCTGGAGGGCAGCGCGACGTTCGTGACAGGCGGCGAGCTGATGGACGCGCGCACGGTCGCGCCGAACGAGCTGCGTGGCAGCGGCATTGCGGGCGGCATCGAGCGGGAGCTCGGGCGCGGCGACGTCATCACCGTACCGGCCGGCGTCGCCCATTGGTTCAAGCGCGTATCGGCGCCGTTCACCTACTACGTCGTCAAGTCGGGGACGCAGGGCTGACCTGCGGCCTGGGAGCACACCGTGTTCGGGTTCCTGCTTCGCCTCGCCATCGCACTGCCGCTTTTCGCGGTGCTGGTCGGGCTGAGCGTGGTTGCGCTCGTGATCGAGGCGATCAGCCCCGCGCAGGGCCAGCGCCCTTCCCCACTCCACCTCATCGGCAACTACGTGAATCGAGACTGACATGAGCTCTGCTATCCGATCTATCACCGTGCTAATCGGCGTGCTGGCTGCCGGAGCGGTTCGCGCCGACGCCCATGACCGACCAGTAACCCACGTCGACCTGACCACGCGCGAGGGGCTCGCCATGGTCAGCGGTGCGTGGCGCTACAGCGACACGCGCATCGTCGAGACGACTTTTCGCGCTCCGGATGCCGAGGGCCAGCCTTACGGCGAGCCCGTGCGCACGTACGACTACGAGCCGCATGCCGGCGCGCGCGATTTCGATGACTCCGCCTGGCCCGTGATCGAACCCGCTTCTCTGAGTCTGCGGCGCGGCAACGGCCGGCTGTCGTTCAACTGGTATCGGCTGCGTCTGAAAGTGCCCGAGCGCGTTGGCGACTTCGACACGCGCGGCTCGTCGATCTATTTCGAGACGCGCCTGGACGACTACGCCGAAGTCTGGGTGAACGGCGAGCTGGCACGCCCCTACGGCGGCAGCGGTGGCTCGGTGGTCGCCGGGTGGAACGCCCAGAACCGGGTGCTCGTCGCGCGCAACGCACAGGCCGGGCAGGAGATCCAGCTCGCGATCTTCGGCATGAACGGCCCGATTTCCGACACGCCGACGAACTATATCTACGTACGCGAAGCGCGGCTGGCGTTTGCGCCGGGCCCCCGCGGCCCGCTGGCGGTGCCCGCGCAGGAAGTGAACGTGCAGGTCGAGCGGCTCGATCCGGCGATCGACGCCATCGTTCCGGCCAATCCCAAGCTCTTCAAGCTCGCGGAAGGGTTCCTTTTCACAGAAGGGCCGGTGTGGTCGCGGCAGGGCTTGCTGCTGTTCAGCGATCCGAACGCGAACACCATCTACAGCTATGCGGAAGCGACCGTTGCGGGAGCTGCGGGTGCGCTCTCCGTGTTCCGTGCCAACAGCGGTTACGACGCGGCGGACGTCGCTGAGTACGGTCAGCCCGGCTCGAACGGGCTCACCTTCGATCCGCGCGGGCGTCTCACGATCAACGAGCACGGACGTCATCGCGTCGCGCGACTGGACCCGGACGGAAAAGTGACCGTCCTGGCCGACAGCTATCGCGGCAAGAGACTGAACAGTCCCAACGACCTGGTCTACGCCTCGAACGGCACGCTGTACTTCACGGATCCTCCGTTCGGACTGCCCCGGTTCTACGACGACCCACGCAAGGAGCTGCCCTTCAGCGGCGTGTACCGCCTCAAGAACGGCCGGCTGTCGCTGGAATCGCAAGTGCTGCGTGGCCCGAACGGCATCGCCCTGTCGCCCGACGAGCGCTTCCTGTATGTCGGCAACTGGGATCCACAGGCCAAGGTCGTGCTGCGCCACCCGGTGCGCGCCGACGGGAGCCTGGGCGCCGCCGAAACGTTCATCGATCTCACGCGCGCGATTCCCGGAGAGGAAGCGCTCGACGGCCTGAAGGTCGATCGTCGCGGCAACCTGTACCTGTCGGCGCCGGGCGGTATCTGGATCTTCGCCGGCGACGGCCGGCACCTCGGCACGATCCGCGCACCGAAACCGGTCCACAACTTCGCGTGGGGCGGGGACGACGGGCGCACGCTCTACCTCACCGCTCGGGACACGCTTTACCGCATTCCCCTGCTCGTCGAAGGAGTGCGGCCATGACGGGCGCCACCCTGATCCGCGCGGGCGACCATTTCTTCTATACGGATCCGCGGTCGGGCACGCTCATCGTGGGCGTGCTCGAGCAGCAGGTTTCAACCGGGCACGACGGCAGCCCCCCTTCTCGCATCCCTCCCCGTAATGCGAACCCCGCGGCGCGCGAACGCACGTTCGACCCGCCGCCTGCCGGCGTGCCCGTTCTTATCCCGACCGGGAGCCACTTGTGGGTGGGCTGACCCTGGACCGCGGCGAGCTGCGCGACTTCGACGCGGCCGCCTCGCGCGAGTGGCTCGTGACCAATGGCCTGGGCGGCTTCGCTGCCGGCACGGTGAGCGGTGCGCGCACGCGCCGCTACCACGGCCTGCTCGTCGCATCGCTCAAGCCACCGGTGGAGCGCGTCGTGACGCTCGCCAAGCTGGACGTTCGCGCCTGCTACGCCCGGCGCAACTACGCGCTGGGCAGCAACGAATTCGGCGACGGCACGGTCGACCCTCGCGGTTACGAGCTGATCGAGTCGTTCCGGCTCGACGGCAGCATGCCGGTGTGGACCTTCGCGCTGGGCGATGCGCTGCTCGAACAGCGCATCTGGATGGCGCACGGGTCGAACACGACCTACGTGCGCTTCGAGCTCCGGCGCGCGTCCGGGCCGCTCGCACTGGAGCTTTCGCCGCTGTGCACCTGGCGCGACTACCACTCGCAGTGGCGTGGCGGCGGCGACTTCGCGGTCACCGCGAGCGGTTCCGGTTGCTCGATCCGCGCGCATGATCACGCGGCGCTGTACCGCCTCGCGGTGGATCGCGGCCGGTTCCACGCACTGGGCACGTGGTACTGGGATTTCCGGCATCGCGCGGAGAGCGCGCGCGGTCTCGACGACCGCGAGGACCTGTTCCTGCCGGGAGTGTTCCGGCTGACCCTGGAGCCGGGTGAATCGGCGACGTTCACCGTGACCACCGAGCGCGATGAGCCCCTGCCGGGTTCCCGCGCTCTGGACGCGGAACGCGCCCGCGAACGCGCGCTGCTGGGCGGGGTGGATGCGGATGCTCCCGAATGGATCCGGCAGCTGCACCTGGCGGCCGACCAGTTCCTCGTCCGTCGCGCCAGCTCTGCGGTGAACGATGCGACGCGCGCGCCGGCGACTGCGCGTGCGCACGGCACGACCGTGATCGCGGGCTATCCGTGGTTCGGCGACTGGGGTCGCGACACCATGATCGCGTTGCCCGGCCTCACGCTCACCACGCGCCGCTTTGCCGAAGCTGCCGCGATCCTGCGCACGTTCGCCGGACACGTGAGCCAGGGCATGCTCCCGAACCGGTTTCCCGACGCGGGCGAGCCTCCCGAGTACAACACGGTCGACGCCACGCTCTGGTACTTCCACGCGATTCATGCCCATGCGCTCGCCAGCGGCGAGCGCGCGCTCGGGCACGAGCTGTATCCGGTTCTCAAGGAAATCGTCGACTGGCACCGGCGTGGGACGCGCTATTCGATCCACGTCGACGAGCGCGATGGCCTGCTGTACGCCGGCGAGCCCGGAGTTCAGCTCACCTGGATGGATGCGAAGCTCGGTGACTGGGTGGTCACCGCGCGCATCGGCAAGCCGGTCGAGATCAACGCCCTCTGGTTCAACGCGCTCGCGGTCATGGCGGATCTCGCCCGCGAGGTGGGCGATCGCGCAGCGGCGCGCGACTACTCGCAGGCGGCCGAACGCACCAGGAGTTCTCTCGCCCGGCTGTTCGTGCATCACGACGGCGGCCATCTCTGCGACGTGATCGACACGCCCGACGGCGAGCGCAACGCGCACGGCTACCGGGTCGATCCCAGCCTGCGGCCGAACCAGATCTTCGCCGTTTCGCTGCCGCACGCAGCACTGCGCGGCGCCGAGGCTCGCGCGGTCGTGGATGCATGCGCCCGCGAGCTGTGGACGCCCGTCGGACTGCGCAGCCTCGCGTCGAGCGACCCCGCGTACGCTGGCCGCTACGCCGGGGATTCGCGACATCGCGACGGCTCGTACCACCAGGGGACGGTGTGGAGCTGGCTGCTCGGTCCATTCGCTCGCGCGCATCTCAATGCCTACGGCGATCCGCTGCTCGCGCTCTCCTATCTCGAGGGCGTCGCGGGCCATGTCGCCGACGCAGGTGTCGGCTCCATCAGCGAGGTGTTCGACGGCAACGCACCGCACGCACCCGAGGGCTGCTTCGCGCAGGCGTGGAGCGTTGCGGAAATTCTCAGTGCCTGGACCGAGCTGAGCGCCGTGGCCCGATCCAGCCAGACACGACTCAGGAGGGCGAAGACATGAAGACCGCCAGCGCTCAGAAGATGCTCGCCGCGCAGTTCTTTCCCGGTTCCATCGAACGCGAACGCCTGCGCAACGCCGGGCCCGCGTGGAAGAGATGGGGGCCTTACCTGAGCGAGCGGCAGTGGGGCACGGTGCGGGAGGACTACAGCCCGCACGGCAACGCCTGGGAATTCTTCCCGCACGATCACGCGCGCAGCCGCGCGTACCGCTGGGGCGAAGACGGGATCGCGGGCTTCAGTGACGAGCAGCAGCGGCTGTGCTTCTCGCTGGCCCTGTGGAACGGGCGCGACCCGATCCTCAAGGAGCGCCTGTTCGGTCTGACGAACAGCGAGGGCAACCACGGGGAAGACGTCAAGGAGCTCTATTACTACCTCGACGCGACGCCGACGCACTCGTACCTGAAGATGCTCTACAAGTACCCGCAGGCCGAGTATCCCTACGCGCGCCTGGTCGAGGAGAGCCGGCGCCTCGGCATCGAGGCCCCCGAGCTGGAGCTCATCGACACCGGAGCCTTCGCGGACGACCGATACTTCGACGTGTTCGTCGAGTACGCTCAGGCCAGCCCCGGTGACGTGCTCGTGCGCATCACCGCGTTCAA
>DASTQG010000279.1:0-8544 GCA_035761885.1 Steroidobacteraceae bacterium
GAGCAATCGCATCCACTTCAGCGTGCCGGCGGGTTCGCGGCCGGAGCTGGTCGAGCTGCGCGTCGATGTATCGTTCGCGCGGCTGAATACCTTCCGCCTCACGATAGACAAGCGCGACCAGGCGCGCGCCGGGACGATCCACAACCTCATGCGCGATTCGAACGGCCTGCTGCGCCTGCAGCTGAACACGTCCAGCCTGAGCGTCGGCGACTACAAGGTGCGCGTCGAAGGCGTGACGATGCGCGGGCAACTGGTGCCGGTGGCGTGGTTCAACGTGAGAGTCGCCGGCTGACCAGCGGGACGCAGTAGAGAGAGCCGGCGCGCAAGCGCGCCGGCCCGTCTTGGCGATTGCTGATCGATATCAGTCGGCCCGCGGCCGATCCTGCTCATCATGCTTCTGCCGGTAAATCTGCCGGCTCGCCTGATTCTGTTCCTGGTGCAGGTCGCGACGCTCCACGCGAGTCAGCTCGCCGTCCGACTTGTAGGCACGCTCGAGCTGGCGGATGTCGCGCTGGGATTCGCGCACACGGTGTGCCTCGCGGCGCGTGAGCTCGCCCGAACGCACACCCTGGCGGATGCGCGTCTGCTGACGTTCCTGCCGGACATTGACGCCGGGATCGCGAACTCCGCGCTCGCTTGCGGAGGCGACATCGGTGAGCGAGAAAACAGCAAGGGCCGCCACTGCGAGGATCGAATACGTTTTCATCGAGAACTCCCATCGTTGCGATGGGAAGTAGAACGGAGCAAGCGGCGCTCAGTTGACCGTCGGGAGCCGAACTGCGACGCGAATCGCGCGTGAGGACTTCGAAACTGAACGCTCGCTAAACGGGAGCTGAATACCCGCGAGCTATGCCGTCTTCGGCAACTCGTCGCGCAACGCCCGGCGCAGGATCTTGCCCACGTTCGTCTTGGGCAGCTCGGTGCGGAAGTACACATACTTCGGCACCTTGTAGCCGGTGAGCGACTTGCGGCAGTGGTCGATCAGGTCCTGCGCCGTCAGGTTCGGGTCCTTCTTCACGACGAACAGCGCGACGACTTCTCCGGCGCGCACATCGGACTGCGCCACCGCCGCCACCTCGAGCACGCCGGGATGCGTGACGGCAACGCTCTCCACTTCGTTCGGATACACGTTGAAGCCCGATACCAGGATCATGTCCTTCTTGCGATCCTCGATGTAGACGAAGCCTTTCGAATCCATGCGCCCGATGTCGCCGGTGCGCAGCCAGCCGCCCGGGAACATCACCTTCGCCGTCTCGTCGGGGCGATTCCAGTAGCCGCGCATCACCTGCGGGCCGCGCACGCAGATCTCACCGACCGCGTCGATGCCCAGCGCGTTGCCGTCGTCGTCGCGTATCGAGACTTCGGTCGAGGAGATCGGCAGGCCGATCGAACCGTTGAAGTCATGGCCGATGAGCGGATTGATGCAGGCCGCGGGCGAAGTCTCGGTGAGGCCCCACGCCTGCGTGAGCACCTTGCCCGTCACCTGCTTCCAGCGCTCCGCCACCGCGCGTTGCACGGCCATGCCGCCGCCCAGGGTGACGGTCAAGTTGTCGAAATCGACCGTGTCGAAGCCTGGCGTGTTCAGCAGCGCGTTGAACAGCGTGTTCACGCCGCTCAGGTACGTGAACTTGTACTTCTTCAGCTCCGCCACGAACGCCTTGAAGTCGCGCGGATTGGTGATCAGCACGTTGCGCGCGCCCGACTGCATGAAGACGAGGCAGTTCGCGGTGAGGGAGAAGATGTGATACAGCGGCAGCGCCGTGATCACGATGTCCGTGCCCGCGGGCGGCGCCGCGGTGCCGAGCCATGCGCCCGACTGCAGCACGTTCGCGACCATGTTCCGGTGCGTGAGCACCGCGCCTTTCGAAACGCCGGTCGTGCCGCCGGTGTATTGAAGGAACGCGATGTCCTCGTGACCCAGGTCAGCCGGCTTCAGCGTGTGACGCCGACCGGCCCCGATCACGTCCTTCCAGCGCAGCGCGCCCGGAAGGTCGTACGCCGGCACCTGCTTGCGCACGTGGCGCAGCACGAAGTTCACGATCGCGCCCTTGGGGAAGCCGAGCATGTCGCCGACGCCGGTGAGGATCACCTTCTTCACATCCGTCGAGCCGATCACCTCCGCGAGCACGTGCGCGAAGTTCTCGAGGATCAGGATCACCTTCGCGCCGGAGTCCTTGAGCTGATGCTCCAGCTCGCGCGGTGTGTACAGCGGGTTCGTGTTCACCACCGTCATGCCCGCACGCAGCGCCCCCGCGATCGCGATCGGGTACTGCAGGACGTTCGGCATCATCAGCGCGACACGGTCGCCCTTCTTCAGCCCCGCCTCGTTCTGCAGCCACGCCCCGAACGCGCGGCTCGCCTCCTCGATCTGCGAGTAGGTGAGGCTCACGTCCATGTTCGTGTAGGCGATCGCGGACCCGAACTTGGCGAACCCCTCCTCCCACATCTCCCTCAGGGAGCGGTACTGGTTCGGGTCGATCTCGGCGGGGACGCCTTCGGGATAGGATTTCAGCCAGATTTTTTCCACCAAGCGCTCCGTCTGGTCTTGTTATGCGGCGAACGGGTGCTCGTATATATCACCCGGCTCGGCGCGCCAGCAACGCCGTGAATGCACTGCAAAACCGCGGTCAGCGCTTCAACAGGGGGTTGAGCGAGGGCCAGATCGCATCCAGCAGCCGGGGCTGCGCGCTGGCGGTGGGGTGAATCCCGTCCGCCTGCATGTACGCAGGGTTCGCGACGATGGTTTCGAGGAAGAAGGGCACCAGCGGCAGGCGGTACTCCCGCGCGAGCTCGCCGTACTGCGAATAGAACTTCTGCGTGTAGGAAGGGCCGTAGTTGGGCGGGATGCGCATTCCGACCAGGACCACGCGGGCGCCCGCGGCGCGCGACTGGCGGATCATGGCATCGAGATTGCCGCGAACCTGCGCGAGCGGCAGCCCGCGCAGGCCGTCGTTGCCGCCGAGCTCGAGAACCACGATCGAAGGACGGTGCAGCTCCAGTGCCCGGGAAAGTCGCGCCGCCCCGCCACTGGTCGTTTCGCCGCTCACGCTGGCATTGACTACCCGGTACCCGTAACCTTGAGACGTCAGTTTCTTCTGCAGCAACGCGACCCAGCCTTCCTCGACGCGGATCCCGTACGCCGCGCTGATGCTGTCGCCCATGACCAGGATGGTGGGCGCGGCGGTGGCGTGCGCGATCTGGAGAACGGCCAGTGTCGCGAGTACAAACCAGAGGCGTTTTGAAAGTTCGAGCATGAGCGAGCAGATAGTTCTCAAGGCGGAAAAGATCGGCAAGCAGGTTAGCAGCCCCGAAGGCGCGCTGACCATTCTGGACGATGTCACTCTGGACATCGGGGCAGGGCAGACAGTTGCAGTCGTGGGCGCTTCGGGCGCCGGAAAATCGACGCTGCTCGCACTCCTCGCCGGGCTCGACGAGCCGAGCACCGGGCGCGTCTGGCTGAACGGCGCGGAGCTCACGGCGCTCGACGAAGATGGCCGCGCGGCCGTACGCGCGCAGCACGTCGGGTTCGTCTTCCAGTCCTTTCACCTGATTCCCTCGCTCACCGCGGTCGAGAACGTGATGCTCCCACTCGAGCTCGCCGGCCGGCGCGATGCGCGCGCCTCCGCGCTCGAAGTGCTCGAGAAAGTGGGCCTCACGGCGCGCAAGGAGCATTACCCGCGACAGCTTTCGGGCGGAGAGCAGCAGCGCGTGGCAATCGCGCGGGCGTTCGTCACGCGTCCCGCCGTGCTGTTCGCGGATGAGCCGACGGGCAATCTCGATACGGCGACCGGCGAGCGCGTGATGCAGCTCCTGTTCGATCTCAACGCCGAGTCGAATACGACCCTGGTCCTCGTGACACACGACAAGGCGCTGGCCTCTCGCTGCAGCCACGTGATCCGGCTGGACGCCGGACGGCAGGTCTGACGTGCGCGCGCTGCGCTTCGCGCTGCTCGCCCTGGTTCGCGACTGGAAGTCGGGCGAGCTGACGGTACTCATGCTCGCGCTCATCGTCGCGGTGGGCGCGCTGACGGCGGTCGGGTTCTTCACCAACCGCGTGAACCAGGCCGTCGAGGTGCAGGCGGCGGAAGTGCTGGGCGCGGACCTGCGACTGCAGTCGAACGAGGATCTCGGCGACAAGTATCTCGCGGAGGCGCGCAAGCGAGGCCTGAAGACCGCGCGCACGCTGGGAATGCTGAGCGTCGTCTTCAAAGGTGAGCGCTCGCAGCTCACGGCGCTGCGTTCGGTGGGCGAAGGTTATCCGCTGCGCGGCAAGGTGCGCATCGCCGATGCTCCCTTCGCGCCCGCGCGAGTGACTGAGGAAATTCCGGCGCGCGGCGAAGTCTGGGCCGATGCGCGCCTGCTCGCAACGCTCGATGCGAACGTGGGCGACACGGTCAGCGTGGGCGCGGCGACGTTTCGCGTGACGCGCGTGCTCGACTATCGCCCGGACCAGGGTTCCACGTTCACGGACCTCGCGCCGGATCTGCTGATGCACGTCGACGATGTGCCGTCGACGGAACTGGTGCAGCCGGGCAGCCGCCTGCGGTACGCGAACCTGTTCGCAGGTACACCCAAGCAGGTCGCCTCGTTCCGCACCTGGCTCCAGGAAAACCGCAAGCTGGGAGAGCGGCTGCGCGACATCGAGGAGGCCAGTCCGCAGATCCGTGCATCGTCGGATCGGGCCGGCCGCTTCCTGAATCTGGCGGGGCTCGTGAGCGTGCTGCTCGCGGCGATCGCGGTGGCAATGGCGGCGCGACGCTACGCGCAGCGCCACCTGGACAATGTCGCCCTCATGAAGTGCATGGGCGCATCGCAAGGTTTCATCCTGCGACTGAGCATGCTCGAGCTCCTGTTGCTCGCGCTGGTCGCGGCGGCAACGGGGACGCTGCTCGGCTACCTGGCACAGGAGGGTCTCGCGTGGCTGTTGCAGGATCTGATCCGCGGGGATTTACCACCGCCCACGCGCGATGCCGCCTATCTCGGCCTCGTCACCGCAGTCGCGGTGCTCACCGGATTCGCGCTGCCTCCGCTCCTGCAGCTGCGCGACGTTCCGCCCGTGCGCGTGCTGCGCCGGAACATGGAGCCGCCGCCGCTCGCGTACTCGATCACCTACGGCCTCGCGATCGCAGCGATCTTCGGCATGCTGCTGTGGCTCGTGCGCGACTGGAAACTGGTCGGTGCCGTTGCGGCAGGCGCGGCTGGAACTCTCGCCGTGCTGATGTTCGCGGGCTGGCTGCTCGTGAAACTGCTGTCGCGCCTGCGCGGCGGCGTCGGTGTCGCGTGGCGCTACGGGCTTGCGAACATCTCGCGTCGCGGCCGCGAGAGCATCGTGCAGATCGTCGCGTTCGGACTCGGACTGATGGTGCTGCTGCTGCTCGCGGTGGTGCGCGACGACCTGCTGGAGGACTGGCGAGCGAGCCTGCCGCCCGACGCACCGAACCACTTCCTGATCAACATCCGGCCCGACGAGCGCGCGGGCCTGCAGCAGTTCTTCACCGAGCGTGGGGTGAAAGCACCGACGCTGTTCCCGATGATCCGGGCGCGGTTGACGACCATCAACGGCAAGACGGCCGCGGAGATGAAGGAGTTGAACGACCGCGGCCAGAACTTCGCCGAGCGCGAGCAGAACCTCACGTGGGCGGCGGAGCCGCAGAAGGATAATGAGATCGTCGCGGGCCGCTGGTGGACCGAGGCGGACCACGGCAAGCCGCTCGTGTCGATCGCGACCGAGTACCAGCAGGAGATGGGACTGAAGATCGGCGACAAGCTCGGCTTCGACGTCGCGGGCGAGCAGGTGGAAGTGACGATCGCGAGCGTGCGCAAAGTGCAGTGGGACAGTTTCCAGCCGAACTTTTTCCTCGTGTTTCCGCCCGGCGTGCTCGAGGGAGTGGCGGGCACGTACATGACGGCGATCTACCTGGACCCCGAGCAAAGGCGCTCACTGGTCGAGCTCGTGCGCCGCTTCCCGAGCGTGTCGATCTTCGACCTCGACGCACTCATGAAGCAGGTGCGCGAGGTGATGGACAAGGCATCACTCGCCGTGCAGTACGTATTCCTGTTCACGCTGGCGGCGGGCATCACGGTCCTGTTGGCGGCAATCCAGTCGACGCGTGACGAGCGGCGCTATGAGAGCGCGATGCTGCGAACACTCGGCGCGACCCGCCGGACGGTGTTGCAGGGAGTGGCGGCGGAGTTCGCCGCGCTCGGGCTGCTGGCGGGCACGCTGGCGGCCTTCGGCGCAACCACCGCGGGTTATTTCATCGCGACGGAGCTGTTCAATCTCGACTACACCTTCGATCCGATGGTCTGGGTGATCGGGCTGGTGTTCGGCGTCCTGCTCGTGGGTGTGAGCGGAACGCTTGCGACACGGTCGGTTGTGAATCATCCGCCGGTGGCGACGTTGCGGCAGAACTAGCTGCGTCGGCGCTTAGTGGCTGAGCGTTGCGGCAGTTCGTCACGAGCATCATCGGCGAACACATAGATGCCAACGCCGACGTAGCCTGCTCGTTTGGCTGACCTTTGCGGCGCAGTCTCGTGCTTTGACAGCCAGGAGTCGAAGAACTCCAGAAGGCTTTGTCCATGGACTCGCACCAGGGCGTCCAGATCTCGCAGGTGGCGCATGTCGAATTGTTCGGAGAACGCTGAGCGTTCGAAGAGGCCACGGCCCGGCTTGGTCGCGCGGCTCTGAACGAGATTGAAGCGCATCGTCGACACGAGAGCGTCGAGCATCTGCACCGCTCTTTGCAACGTCATATAGGTCTTCTGCTTCACGACGAGCGCGCGGGCATTCGGAACGATAGTGGCGCCAACGCGACGCACGACTCGCAGTTCTTGCAGAGCGGATAGGATCTCTTTGGCGTCATGATCCGGGAGAGCCCGCGCCACGAGTCTGCGAAAGCTGCTTCGCCCACTCTTGAGTTGAAGGGGTTTGGGTGCACCCTTCTCGTCCGTGAACTCTGGCGCCTGATGCCAGACGGACAACACGCGGCCGTACACCCACCAAGGCAACGGCGCAGCTCGGTTCACCGGCCGCGTGTGCTGACGTCTGGCGCGAGCCATCGCCGCGGAGAACTGTTCCTGGAGGTTCGCGACGCTCACGCCCGCCAGCATCAAAAGCTCCACTAGCTTCCCGATGAGATCGCCTTCCGTACGCGTCAGCGGCCGCCTGTTTGGCTCCTCCACGCGGGCGCTGATACTGCGGTGCGCAGCTGCCATGGCCGGAGTTCGACCCCGCTCCAGCATCCCTGTCGAAGTCCGGTCGGCTCTCGCCATGTTCAGTCCTCTTCAAAAACCAGCACGGTTGTACCGAGGCGCGCAGGCTTGACGCGCGCGCCCTTGCGTCCAGCGGTACGCTTTACCGAGGCGAGCTCCATCTGACTCTCAGCTGAAGCGATAAAGGTCGCTGCGCGCTCTGTCAGCAAGCGCTTCAGCAGCGCTAGCTGGGTGGACTCGATTTCCGCTGAGTAGGCGGATGCCTCGTACAAGAAGGAGTCAGGGCGCTCGGCTCTTGTAGCGAGTGCTTGCAGATAGTCGGAGGCCTTCCTAGCGACAGCTGCGAAAGCCCGTGAGTCCCCTACGAACGCTGCCATCGCGTTCGCACGCACTTTCACGTTTCCGCGTGCATCTAGTGTTACCGCGCCATGGCTCAGCAGGATATCGAGCATGGACCGCGGCGGAATGTCGCCACCATACTTGCGTACTAGTGTAGCGAACGAGCTCTTGGGACCCTTGATCGTGAGCGGGCGTGGATGCCCGCTTGCGTACAAGAACCTGCGATCCTGATGCCAACCTGTCAGCACGCGCATGGCACGGTGCCGGTGCCACTCATGACGCACATCAGTAGCTTGCGGCTGCGCAAGCAGGCGCTTTACCTCGGCGCGCGTGAGGCCGGTCACGATGGCAACTCTGGATTGATTTACCTGGCCGGATCGGCGTCTGTGCAAATCTGCTGCAGCCTCTACATAGACTGCCTTGCAAAGATCGGCCAGTTCTCCTGCTGCCACGCCTTGGCGCAGCAAGAGCTGCACGAGTGGTTTGAGTACGCGCGCGCATGCAGCACGGACAGGGATCTGCTTACCGTCGTTCACGAGCGTGAAGCATGCCGACCTCCGTAGAGGACGGGCTATAGCAGGAAGAGACTAGGTGCGATAGAGCGAAATACGCCCGGAATGAGGCAATATCGCCCGCCCCACGCGAGAAAACTGAGCTTGCCGGCGCAGGATCGGGGTGCGGACCGGACCCTGCGTACTTCCCAGAGTCGGATCAGCGGCGCTTGGCGTCGCCGCCGATGATGCCGTTGACGGCCATGTCGCCACCTACGATGCCATTCACGGCCACGTCGCCGCCCACGATACCGTTGACGCTGGTGTCGCCGCCGATGATGCCCTTAGCTTGAAGGTCACCACCGATGATCCCTTTCGCTTGGAGATCGCCACCGACGATGCCATTGACCGAAGTATCGCCACCGATGATGCCGTTGACCGAAGTATCGCCGCCGACGATGCCATTGACCGAGGTATCACCGCCGACGATGCCATTGACCGA
>DASTQG010000280.1:0-10885 GCA_035761885.1 Steroidobacteraceae bacterium
CCGTCAGAATGTCGCGGATCATGAGCACGCGCTGCCACAGTCCTGTCCACAAGCCGCGCTTTCTTTCCTTGGCCACCTGCCGCAGCCCCGGCATGACCTCGTGAGTCATGCGGGCGCCGGCGCTCTTGGCGAAAAAGTTGAGCGCGATCTCGATCTGGAAATTGCGCAGGTACGTCGGCGGCACGCGATCCCACACCTCGCGGCGCAAGGCGCGCTCGCCGCTGATGATGGGCGTGTAATGCAGGAGGTGGTTCATCCAGTACACGCGCCGGTCGCAGATGCCGACGAACATGTCGCACTCGCCCTCGATCACGGGACGGAGCATGCGCGTGACGATCTCCGGTTGCAGGCCCGTCACGTCGGCATCGATGAACAGCAACACGTCGGAACGGGCGGCGCGCACCCCGGCGGCCAGCGCGCTCGCCTTGCCGCAATTGGCTTGCAACTCGATCACGTGTGCGCCGGCGTCGGCGGCTCGTTGCACGGTGTCGTCGCTGGAACCGTCGCTCACCACCAGGATCTCGCCGACCAGCGGATGATGACGCAGGGGCTCGATGACCGCACCGATCGTGCGGCCCTCGTTGAAGGCAGGAATTACCACCGACGCGACCATGCGTGCGCTCCGGCATGCATCAGCCCTGTTCTGATCCCGGCATGCGCTGTCGGTTCCGCGGCCGGGCCACAAAACGCCGGCGCACGCGTGCCAATGCCGGAAATTACAACTCAGGGACCTCGCGCATGCAACGTCGGATGGCGGCGATGCTCACTTCCACGTCCGCTTCGGTGGTGGCCCAGGAACTGACGCTGATGCGCATCGCGGCGCGGCCCTGCCAGACGGTTCCACCGCACCAGCAGGTGCCGTCGCGCTGCACCGCTTCGATGATCCTGCGTGTGCGCTCATCGCTCCCGAAGCAGATCAGCACCTGGTTGAGGCTCACCTGGTTCAGGACGCGCGCGCCTGCGGCTGCGAGGTGCCGGGCGAACTGATCGGCGTGCATGCAGCAGCGTTCCACGAGCTCCGCGACCCCGCGCCGCCCGAGTGCGCGCAACGCCGCCCACACTTCGACCCCGCGCGCCCGCCGCGACAGCTCCGGTGTGAATTGCACCGGCTCGCGCACCTTCGTGGCAGGCAGGTAGTCGGCCTGCAGTGCGAGGGCCGCGCTCAGGGTGCGCGGCTGCCGCACGAGGGCGATGCCGCAGTCATACGGCACGTTGAGCCACTTGTGCGCGTCGATGGCCCACGAATCGGCGAGCGCATGTCCCGCGAGCAGCTGCTTGCGATGCGGAGCAGCCGCAGCCCACAAGCCGAACGCCCCGTCGATGTGCATCCAGGCGCGATGCGCGCGCGCCCACTGCGCAAGCGGTTGCAGCGGATCCACCGCGCCGGTGTTCACGTTCCCCGCCTGTGCGCACAGGATGGTGGGGCCCTCGAGCGATGCGGGCAGCGCGTCCGCGCGCATGCGACCTTCGCCGTCCACCGGCACGCGAATGCAACGCTCCAGGCCGATACCCAGGAGTGAAAGCGCGCGCATCAGGCTGCAGTGCGCTTCCTCGCCGACCACGACGTTGAGCAGGGGGGCGCCCTGCAGGCCCTGTCTCTCCACGTCCCAGCCGACGTTCGCGAGCATCGCGTGGCGTGCGGCCGCGAGCGCGGTGAAATTGGCCATCGTCGCGCCGGTCACGAGCGCACCGCCCGCGGTGCGCGGCAGCTCCAGGAGCTCCAGCACCCATTCCAGGGCGATGCGCTCCAGCTCGGCGGCCGTCGGCGAGGCGGCAGCCAGCACCGCGTTCTGGTCCCAGGCCGAGGCCAGCCAGTTGGCCGCGACCGTCACCGGGAGCGAGCCGCCGGTGACGAAACCGAAGTAGCGGCCGCTGGTGACGCCGACGGTCGCGGGCGATCCGATCGCATCCAGGTCGTCGAGCACGCGCGCCGGGCTCACTCCCTCTTCGGGCATTGAGCCGCCGAGCTCGCGCAGCCGCTCGATGTCCCGCGCGAGCGGGGCGATCCGACGATGCGACATCGACTCCCGGTAGCGCGTGCCGCGCACGGCGGCCTCGAGGAGCAGCAGCCGCTCGGAGCTCGACAATCCCGTGGCGAGCGGGAGCCCCTGCAACGCTGCGCTCATGCCGAACGCTCGCGCGCAGTAGCGTCGGATGCCCGGTAACGAGCGCGCGTGAACGGAATCAGCATCGGCACGCGCTCGCGGTAGTCGCGGTACTGCGCCCCGAGCGCGCGCACCAGGTCGCGTTCCTCGAGCTGGATTCCCACCAGGATGTAGCCGGTCGTCATGACCGCGAACAGCAGGTGCGTATAGGTCATCACGGGCGTCGACCAGAAAACGAACAGCCAGCCCACGTACAGCGGATGACGCACGTAGCGATAGGGTCCGGGAGTGCGAAACCCGACGTTCACGTACGGCCGGCCGAGGAGGTGCAGCCACACCTGGCGCAGTCCGAACAGGTCGAAATGGTTGATGAGGAACGTGGACGCCAGCACCAGCAGCCAGCCGAACACGTAGCAGGCGTAGATCACGCCGCGCGCGGCCGGGTCCTCGACGCTCCAGACGATGCCGCCGAGCGGTTGCCAGTAAACGAACAGCGCGATCAGGGCGAGGCTGGAAGCGAGCACGTAGGTGCTGCGCTCGGCCGGCTCGGGAATCGAGCGCGTGAGCCAGCGCTTGAAGCCACTGCGAGCCATGATGCTGTGCTGCAGCGCGAACAGGCCCAGCAGGCCCAGATCGATCAGCAGGCTGGGTATGAAATCGCCCGCGGGCGAGGAGTCCATCGCCTTGGGCACGCCGAAGTTGCCGATGAAACCGATTGCATAGAGAAAGGTTGCGAAGAACACGAGGTACGAGAGCACCCCGTACACGAAGATTGCCACTCTGCCGGCCATGACACGCTCCCGTTGTAGTTGTGGGCGGCAAGCCCCCGGTCAACGGCGCGGATTCTGTGCCGGGCGCGGCGGTGCGCGCCTGAGCAGAACTACCCAATTTTGGCGCCCGGACCGGGACAAAAGTCCCGCGCCGGCGGCTCAGCGCGTCCCGCGCGGGCGGGCTCAGCGAGTTGCGTAGAGCCCGGAGTCGCGCGCCAGCACGATCGCCTGTGCGCGCGAGGTGACGCCCAGCTTCGAGAAGATGCTGGTCAGATGGTTGCGGACGGTCTTTTCGCTGATGAAGAGCTTGCCGGCGATCTGCAGGTTGCTGGCACCGCCGGCCACCAGGCGCAGGATGTCGGTCTCGCGCGTGGTCAGCTCGCTCAGCACGTGCTTGGGCAGGAACGGCTCGGGTTGCGCGGCCTCGTGACCGAGGAATTCCGCGACGGCGGAACAGAAACGCGGCCAGGCGGGCTCGCTCTTCAGCAGGATGTGGTTGCGCCCTTCGAGCGCCACGAACTGCGCGCCCGGGATCGCGGCGGCCAGCAGCCGTCCTTGCTCGAACGGCACGCGAGCATCGTTGCGCGCGTGCAGGACCAGCGTGGGCGCGCGCACGCGCGCGAGCTGCGCGCTCACGTCGATGCGGCTCAGGGATTCCATCAGGCGCGCCGCGACTTCCGGCTCGGTGGTCCGATGCATCAGCTCGGCGAACCAGTGCGACTGTTCCTCCGTCGCTTCGGGAATGAAAAGCGAAGCGAACAGCTGGCGAAAAGCGGGATTGTCCTGTCCCCAGCCGATGCGGATCATCTCGATGAGCGCGCGGCCCTCGCGCTGCTGCTCGGGCTCGTTGCGCCGCGCCCACCCCTGCGCATACGCGCCGTAGAGGATCAGGTGGCTCACGCGTTCGGGATTGCGGACCGCGTAGTCGATCGCGATCGCGCCGCCCTGCGAAATGCCCAGCAGCGCGAAGCGTTCCGTGCCGGCGGCGTTGACCACCGTTTCGAGGTCCATCACCAGCGCAGGGAACTCCAGGTTCGCCGCGGACCAGTCCGACAGGCCACAACCGCGCGCGTCATAGCGCAGCACCCGGTTGCGGCGCGTGAGGAAGTCGAACCAGTGTTGCCAGACCGGACTGTGCCAGTCGAATTCCAGGTGGCTGAGCCAGTTCGCCGTCTTCACCAGGGGCGGGCCGTGGCCCGCTACCGCATACGCGAGCTTCACGCCGTCCGGCGCGGTGAGAAACTGGATCGTCTGCTCGGGTGTGGGGGACACGGGTCAGGTCGTGCGGCGGGGCTCACCGCTTGCGGGCGTCATCCAATGCCACAAGATAACCGGTGCCGCCGAGTCCGCGCATCTGCCACAGGATCCACTCCTGGCGCCTGCGCACGTAGACCGAGGGGGCATGGACCTTCAGGCGGCGCGGATTGGGCAGGACGGCGGCAAGCAGCGCGCTCTCGTCCGGTGTGAGCCGGGCCGCGCCCTTGCGGAAATAACGCCGGCTGGCCGCCTCGACCCCGTAGACGCCGGGCCCGAACTCCGCCACGTTGAGATAGACCTCGATGATGCGGCGCTTGGGCCAGAGTGTTTCGATGAGCACCGTGAAGTAGGCCTCCAGGCCCTTGCGCACCATGCTCTGCCCCTTCCAGAGGAACAGGTTCTTAGCCACCTGCTGCGTGATCGTGCTCGCGCCGCGCAGCCGCTTGCCGTTGCGGCTCTCGCGGATCGAGTCGTCGATGGACTTGAAATCGAAGCCCCAGTGCTCGGGAAAGCGCTGGTCTTCCGACGCGATCACGGCGAGCGGAGCGTGGCGCGAGATGCGTCCATAGTCGGCCCACTGCTGGTGCACCTGGTAGTTCTTCGCGGCGCCGATGCGGCTCGCCAGCATGAACGCGCTGGTGGGCGGGTCGACCCAACGCAGGACCAGCACCAGCAGGAACGTGGCGGCGAAGCAGGCGAGCGCGGCCCAGCCGAGCCAGCGAAGCACGCGACTGGAGATGCTGCGCGCCGAGCTCAAGCCCGTCCTCGCGAGCCGCGTTGCCGCGGACGCCGTCTCACTTCCCGGTGATGCGGCGGGCGGACTCGATCGTTACGGTTTCGAGCGGCGCATCGTCATAGCCCTTGCGGCGGCCGGTCTGCACCTTGGCGATCTTGTCGATCACGTCCATGCCGGAAGTCACGCGCCCGAACACGGCATAGCCGAAGTTGCCGGCCGAGTTGTCCAGGAAGCCGTTGTCCTTGAGGTTCACGAAGAACTGCGAGGTGGCGCTGTCCACCTGGTTGGTGCGCGCCATCGACAGCGTGCCGCGCTGGTTGCGCAGGCCGTTCTTCGCCTCGTTCTTGATCGGCGCGCGCGTGGTCTTCTGGTCGAAGTCGGCGGTGAGCCCGCCGCCCTGGATGACGAAATTCGGCACCACGCGATGGAAGATCGTGCCGTCGAAGAAACCGTCGTCGATGTACTTCAGGAAATTCTCCACGCTGATCGGCGCCTCGTCGGCGTACAGCTCGATCTGGAAAGTGCCGAGCGTGGTCTTGAACTCTGCGGTGGGATTCATGCGTTACTCCAGCCGCCCGGTCGTCACGCGTTCGTGCCCGGCCAGGTCTCGAAGGCTGCGTATGGTACTCAAACCGTGGGTCGAAAGCAGGGTTCTGACGGCTGCCGCCTGGTCCTCGCCATGCTCCAGCGCGAGCCAGCCGGCCGGGCGAAGGTGCAGGCGCGCGCCGGCGACGATGCGTTCGATTGCCTCCAGTCCCCGCGGCCCGGGAGTCAGGGCGACGCGCGGCTCGGACACCAGGCCATCGCCGCGCAGGCGCTCGTCGGCGGCGGCCACGTACGGCGGGTTGGAGACGATCAGCTCGAAGTGCATTGCGCCCACCGGCTCGTACCAGTCGCCGATCTCGAAGCGCACGTTGCCGAGCTCCAGTCTTTCGGCGTTCTGCAACGCGACCGTCAGCGCGCCCGCGGACACGTCGGTCGCCACCACGCGCGCGTGCGGTCGCTCGCTGGCGATCGCGAGGGCCACCGCGCCGCTGCCCGTGCCCAGGTCGAGCACGCGCACGTGCGCGTCCACCGGCAACACCTGCAGCGCGAACTCCACCAGCAGCTCCGTCTCGGGACGAGGCACGAGCACGCGCGCGTCGACGTCGAGCTCGAGCGACCAGAATTCCTTGCGCCCGGTCACATACGCGAGCGGCTCCCCCTGGGCCCGCCGCAGCAGGCTCGCGCGGTAGCGGCGTGCCGCGGCTTCTTCCACTTCGTGCTCGCGCCTGGCGAGCAGCTCGCCGCGATTGCACGCGAGCGCGGCGGCGAGCAGGAATTCCGCCTCGCGGCGCGCATCCGCGCCGAAAACTGACAGCTGGCGGGTGCCGGCGTCGAGCGCGGCGGAGATAGTGAGTGATGTGTTGGTCATGGGTAGCCGCGGACGTTTACAATTCGCCGATGCAAGTCTACTCCAGCGTGCTCGAAATGATCGGGCGCACGCCGCTGCTGAAAGTCGGGCGGCTCGACACCGGTCCCTGCGAGCTGTTCCTGAAGCTCGAGCTCATGAATCCGGGCGGCTCCATCAAGGACCGCATCGGCGTCTCGATGATCGAGGAGGCCGAAAAGCGCGGGGACATCAAGCCCGGCGACATCCTGGTCGAGGCCACCGCCGGCAACACGGGCCTGGGGCTTGCGCTCGTCGCCGCTCAGAAGGGCTACCGGCTCATCCTGGTCCTGCCGGACAAGATGAGCCAGGAGAAGATCTTCAACCTGCGGGCCATGGGCGCCGAGGTAGTGCTCACGCGATCCGACGTGGCCAAGGGCCACCCCGAGTATTACCAGGACCTCGGTGCGCGCATCGCCCGCGAGCGCGGCGGGTACTTCATCAACCAGTTCGGCAATCCGGACAATCCCACCGCCCACGAGACCACCACCGGCCCCGAGATCTGGGAGCAGATGCAGGGCCGGCTGGATGCGGTCGTGGTCGGCGTCGGCAGCAGCGGCACCATCGCGGGGCTGACTCATTATTTCAGCCAGGTCGCGCCGCACGTGCAGATCGTGCTCGCCGATCCGCAGGGCTCGGTGCTCGCCGAATACGTCCAGACCGGCCGGCTCACGCAGAAAGGAGCGTGGCTCGTCGAAGGCATCGGCGAGGATTTCATTCCGCCGATCTGCGATTTCTCCATGACCAAGCGCGCCTACACGATTGCCGACGGGGAGTCCTTCGCCACCGCGCGCGAGCTGCTCATGAAGGAAGGGCTGCTCGCGGGCTCCTCCACCGGCACGCTGCTCGCCGCCGCGCTGCGCTATTGCCGCGAGCAGAAGAGCCCCAGGCGCGTGGTCACTTTCGCGTGCGACACGGGCAACAAGTACCTGTCCAAGCTCTACAACGATTTCTGGATGGAGGACCAGGGCTTCGTCGCGCGCCGCAAGCACGGCGACCTGCGCGACCTGGTCGGCCGTCTGCACAGCGAGCAGGCCGCGGTCACGATCGGTCCGACCGACGTGCTGACGACGGCCCATAACCGCCTGCGCAACGCGGGGTTCTCCCAATTGCCGGTGCTGGAGAACGATCGGCTGATCGGCGTCCTCACCGAGGAGGACATCATGCGTTTCGTCTTCGGGCACCCCGAGCGGCTGTCCTCGCCGGTGCGCGAAGCGATGCAGACGGCGTTCCTCAGTGTGCCGAAGGAAATGCCGGTGAACAGCCTCGTGTCGTTCCTGCAGGTCGCGCCGTACGCGGCCGTGATGGATGGCGAGACGTTCCTGGGACTGATCACGCGCACGGACGTGCTGAATCACCTGCGACGGCAGGTTTGAAGATCGGAATGGCCACGAAATACACGAAAGACACTAAAAGGGGAGAGCCACAGAAACACACAGAAACACACGGACGAAGAGAGGGCAAAGTGAAGAGACCGCAAGGTGAAGAGGCCGTACATCGAGAGTCGATTCATATTCTGTGTGTTTCTGTGTGTTTCCGTGGCTCAGATCTTTTTCGTGTTTTTCGTGTTTTTCGTGGCCCTTTCCTCCACAAGGTGACGCGATGAAACAGAGTGAAAAGGCGGGCTTTGCGACGCGGGCGATCCACGCGGGCCAGTCTCCGGATCCTTCCACCGGCGCCGTGATGCCGCCCATCTACGCGACTTCCACGTACGCGCAGAAAAGCCCCGGCGTGCACCAGGGTTATGAATACTCGCGCACGCAGAACCCGACGCGCATGGCCTACGAGCGCTGCATCGCGGATCTCGAAGGAGGCACGCACGGCTTCGCGTTCGCTTCGGGCCTCGCGGCGACCGCCACCGTGCTGGAGCTGCTCGACAGCGGCAGTCACGTGGTTGCGATGGAAGACCTGTACGGCGGCACGCGGCGGCTGTTCGAGCGGGTGCGCAAGCGCAGCGCCGCACTCGACTTCAGTTTCGTCGACCTGAGCGATGCAGGCACGCTCGAGGCCAGCCTGAAGCCGAACACGCGCCTCATCTGGATCGAGACGCCCACCAATCCCACGCTGCGCCTCGTGGATCTGCAGGCGATGGCGCGGATCGCGCGCACGCGCGGCATTCTCACCGCGGTGGACAACACCTTCGCCACGCCCTGGATCCAGCGGCCGCTCGAGCTCGACTGCGACATCGTGGTGCATTCGGCGACCAAGTTCCTCAACGGCCACTCGGACATGGTCGGCGGCATCGTGGTGGTGAAAGACCCGGCGCTCGCCGAGCAGATGGCGTTCCTGCAGAACTCGATCGGCGCGGTGGGTGGTCCCTTCGACAGTTTCCTGGCGTTGCGCGGACTCAAGACGCTCGAGCTGCGCATGCGTCGCAGCAGCGAGAGCGCACTGGAGATCGCGCGCTGGCTCGAGAAGCATCCGTGCGTCGAGCACGTCATCTACCCCGGTCTTGCGAGCCATCCGCAGCACGAGCTGGCGCGACGCCAGATGCAGAACGGCTTCAGCGGCATCGTGACCTTCCTGGTGCGCGGCGGGCTGGAGGATGCGCGCCGCTGCCTGGAACGCTGCCGCATCTTCGCCATCGCGGAGAGCCTGGGTGGCGTCGAAAGCCTGATCGATCACCCCGGCATCATGACCCATGCCTCCGTGCCGCAGGACAAGCGGGCAGCGCTGGGGATCAGGGACAGCCTGATCCGGCTGTCGGTGGGTATCGAGGACGTCGCCGACCTTAGAAACGATCTCGATCAAGCCCTCAGGGGACAACTATAAGACCGGCGAAGTAGCCGTGCCGGGGGCGGTCTGCTAGCGTTCGGCGCGGACAAGAACAGGGCCGTCCGAAAGGCTCGCTCAACCCTTGGGAGGTAGTCGAATGTACGCTAAACCGACCAGCCCACAGTCGATCGGCCAGGTGCTGGACGGCTCGTTCCGCCTCACGGCGGCGAGCTTCAAGAAGACCTGGATCTACGCGCTGCTCGCGGCAATCGCCAGCTACGCAGCGACGATCTACTTGTTCACCAGAGGCGCCGGCACGCTCGAGCAGGCGATGCAGCCACAGACGGATCCGGTCTACTGGACGCTGTACTGCGTGGGACTCATCGGCAGTGTGTTCTTCATGGCGGCGATGTACCTGCGCACCGATCAGATCGCGCGCGGCGACTCGGGCGGACCGAGCGCGATCGGCGCCGCGCTGGGGCGACTGCCCCTGCTGGTGGTGCTGACCATCCTCACCATCATCGCGATCATGGTCGGCATGGTGCTGCTGATCGTTCCGGGCATCATCCTGGCGGTGAGCCTCATGGCCGCGGTGCCCATCTTCATGCTCGAGGACAAGGGACCGATCGACTCGCTCACCACCAGTCACCGGCTGGTCTGGGGACATTGGTGGCGCACGCTCCTCATCCTCATCGTCGGCGGCATCATCGCCGCGGTGCTGGCGTTCGTCATGAGCTTCATCGCAGCCGCGGTCGCGCCGTTCATCGCGGGCGACAGCACGGAGCTGGAAATCGCACTGGCCGCGGTCATCGGCATCGCGCTCATGGGCGTGGTGCTTGCACCGTTCCTGGTGTCTCTGGTGCTCAACATCTACTGGGACCTGAAGCTGCGGCGCGAAGGCGGAGACCTGGCCGCACGCGTACAAGCCTGATCGCGAGGCACGGACGCATTGAGCACGCGCGCTCCGCGCTGGCTGCTGGCACTGCTAATGGCATCCTTCTGCGCCGTCACGGCGGCGCAGGAGGATGGCCGTGCGCTGCTCGGTGCCTGCCTGGAGCGCTTCGCGGAGGATGACCCGTCTTCCGCGGTGTCGCGCTTCGAGGAAATCCGCGATCTTTGTCCGGAGCTCAAGGCGGGGCTGGAACACAGCGCGCCCGCCGCATGGCTCCCGGAGCAGTGGTGGGGGCCAGGCCTGTCCACCAGCAGCCTTGCGGACCTTCGTGACCAGATAGAGCTCGAGCTCGCCGAGCGGCCGCGGCTCGAACTCGACACCAGCGGCGTCGCCGCTGCCCTCGCCAGTATCGAAGAGGATCGCAAGGCAAAGGCCTTATCGTGGTGGGATCGCGTCCTCGAGTGGCTGCGGGAGCGGTTGCAACCGCCGCGCGGTGAGGAGGACTCCAGCTGGTTCCTGAATTTGATGGAGAAGCTCGGCGAGCACGAGACGGCGCTCAAGATCACGGCGTACGTTCTGCTCGGAGTGATCGTGCTGATCGCGCTGCTCATCGTGGCGAATGAGCTGCGCGAGGCGGGCGTCTTCGGCAAGCGCACGCGCTTCGGGCCGGGCCATCATTGGGAAGAAGGCGCACCCGAACGTGGGCCCGGGCTCGCCGACCTGGATCGCCTGGATCTCAACGAGCAGCCGGCGCTGTTGCTCAGGCTCCTGGTCGCTGCTTTCGACGAAGCGCGTGGCGGCGGCGAGCGCCTCGGGCACGCGGCGACGCACCGCGAGCTGGCGACGCGCGTGGCGCTCGGGTCGGCTGAGCAGCGCACCGCGTTCGGCATGCTGCTGCGATGCGCCGAGCGGCTTCGCTATGCCGCGAGCATGCCGGTCCGCGAGGAAGTGGAAGGCGCCGTCGCCGGCGGTCGCCGCCTG
>DASTQG010000281.1:0-3057 GCA_035761885.1 Steroidobacteraceae bacterium
AAAGGCCGGGTAATGCCCGGCCTTTTCATTTGCGCGTCCCGTCGTGCCGCGAGGGAACTGTCATCCCTCGCACGCGTCCAGATGCGAACCATGATCGTGAACCGCTGGTCCAGCCGGCAGCGCACCCTGTCCAGTGCCGAGGTCGACGGCCGTTTCGCCGAGGCCGCGCACGAGTTGCTCGTGTTCGATTTCACCACCGACCGCATGCACGTGGGACGCCACGGCGGCCATTTTTCGCTCAAGCTCGTCACCCGGGGTGCCGAGCACTACCGTTTCGGCCGGCGGCGCGTCGTTCTCGAGCCGGGGCAGCTGCTGCTGGTGAACCAGGGCGAGCGGTACGAAAGCTCGATCGACACTCCCGCGACGCGCGCGCTCTCGGTGTTCGTGCCGCGTGCGGCCGTGCAGGAGTCGGCTCCCCACCACGAAGTATTCAGCGTGCCTTTCCGCCCAGGCCCGGAGTTGCGTGCGCGGGTGCGCGATGTGGAACGCTTGCTTATGCGAGTCCCTGACGATGACGCAGGTGCGCAGGCGGAAGGTGATGCCCGGCAGCGGCTCGAGGTCGGCCTTCTCGAACTGACGTCGGCGGCGATCGGCCAGAATCTCGGCTTGCGCCCGCACAACCTGGGGCGGAAGGCACCGCGCGTGGCGCAACTGGAGCTTCTGCGCCGGCTCCTGCGAGCGCGTGAATACCTCGAGGACGTGCGCGGTGCGGCGACGCTCGAGCAGTGCGCGGCGGTTGCATGCCTGTCGCGTTTCCATTTTCTGCGCTCGTTCACGGACGCATTCGGCATCACGCCTGCGCGTTTCGCACGCGACTTGCGCCTGCAGGCGGGTCGGCGCTCGCTGAGGGAAGGCAGTTCGCCGTCGATCGCCGCGCGCGCCGCCGGTTATCGCTCGGCGTCCGCATTCCTGCGCGCCCTGCGCACGCAGGTGCGCCCGGGCAACTGCGCAATTTCTGCACGGCGCGCAAGCTAACTTCGACCTTCCTTTCGGGAGGCGGAGAGACGAGATGCTGCGAGTGCCATGTTCGCCGCGCGCGGGTTTCCTCACGATCGTGCGGGCAGCTGCCTGGCTTGCGCCCGCGCGCGCGGCGCACGCGCAGATGAAGGGCGACCCCGAGTCCGTCGCGGCCGCCAGGCGCATCATCGAGAACATGGGAGGCGCGGCGCTCTGGTCCAAGGCGAAGTGGATCTACTGCCAGGAACGCGCGTACTACGCTTCGCAGCCGGGCGTTTCGACCGTACAGTTCTGGCGCCGCACCGAAGCGCCAGCCGAGTGGGCGTATCGCACCGCACCCAACGTCGAGCGGCGCGCGGCCTGGACCGCGCAGAGCGGGTGGCGCCTGCGCGATGGCGTCCTCACCGAGATGACGAAGGAACAGATGCAGGATGCGCTGGGCTGGTGGCCAGGCGAGATCTACGTCATGTATGCACGCTTCGCACGCGACGACCCGCGCCTGCGCCTCTCGAAACTGTCGGACCGCTCCTTCGTGGTGCTCGACGACGCGGATGGGCGTCATCTGGGCGAGTTTCACGTGAACCTGGCCGGTGAGCTCGTGGCATGGAAGCACAGCTACGGTACCGATAGCGTCCACTATGTATACGGCCCGCTCAAGGCGATGGGCCCGATCCGCGTTCCGGACTGGGGCGCGCTGCACGACGGTTCGTTCCGCTTCTACTACACCGACTTCAAGCTCAGTGAGAGCGATCCGCCGGTTTCCTTCGAGCCGCCCGCGGCCGGCGGAAAGCAGGGGTCCTGACCGCGGCGAAGGTAACCGGCAGGCCCGACGGTTTCTGACCAAAGGCAGTGCCACCTTCCGACTACTTGCGGTCACGCACGCTCGCGCGTGCGGGCAGGATGCGCGCCAGTTCCCGTTCCCCACAGGCGAAACCCCAATGTCGCAGCGCGATTCCCGCGGTATGCCCGTCTCGGGCTCCAATCCCCGTTCGCTCGAGCGCTACGAGCAGGCGCTCGATCTGATCCACGGTTACTACGTCGATCCGCTGGCGGTGATCGACACCGTGCTCGCGGACGACCCGGATTTCGTCATGGCGCACGTGATGCGCGCAGGCTACGCGATCCTGTTCGGCGACACCGCGACGCGCCCGTTGCTGGAATCCGCGGTGCGCGCGGGCGAAGAGCACGTCGCCTACGCCAACGACCGCGAATGCCGCCACCTTGCCGCGGCGCGCGCCTGGCTCGAGGGTGACTTCGCGCTCGGCGTGAGGCGCTACGGCGAGATCCTCGAGGACTATCCCCGCGACAGCCTCGCGCTGCAGGTCGCGCACGTCGGCGATTTCTTCCTCGGACATTCCACCCAGCTGCGCGACCGCATCGCGCAGGTGCTGCCGCACTGGGACGCTTCCATCCCGGGCTTCGGTTACCTGCTCGGCATGCACGCCTTCGGTCTCGAAGAGTGCGGCGAGTACGCCCGCGCGGAGCAGACTGGCCGTCGCGCGCTCGAGCTCAACCCGCGCGACCCGTGGGCGGTGCACGCGGTGACGCACGTGATGGAGATGCAGGGCAGGCACGCCGAAGGCATCGCGTGGCTCAACTCGCGCAGCCTCGACTGGTCGGTCGACAATGCCTTCGCGGTCCACAACTGGTGGCACCTGGCCCTGTTCCACCTGGACCTGGGCGATCACGCGCGCGTGCTCGAGCTGTACGACACGCAGGTGCGCGCGCAGCCCTCGCACTACGCGCTCGACATGATCGACGCCTCGGCGCTGCTGTGGCGCCTGGAGCTGCGCGGGGTCGACGTCGGCCAACGCTGGCAGGAGCTCGCCACGAGCTGGGAGCGCACGCTCGAGGACGGCTTCTACGCCTTCAATGATTTTCACGCGATGCTGAGCTTCGCGGGCGCCGGCCGGCGCGGCGCGATGCTCAAGCTGCGCGAGACGCTCGAGCGTCGCGCGCACGGCGAGGGCACCAACGGCATGATGACGCGAACGGTCGGACTGCCGCTGCTCAACGCGCTGCTCGCGTTCTCGGAAGGCCGCTATGCCGCGGCGCTCGAGCTGCTGCTCGAGGTGCGCCCGATCGCGAGCCGTTTCGGCG
>DASTQG010000282.1:0-4991 GCA_035761885.1 Steroidobacteraceae bacterium
ATGGATTGGCGCAGGCGCGCGCGGCCGCGCGCGCTCGCCGCGATCTACTTGCGGTCGCTCATCCGTCGGATCTGCGCCCCCAGCGCCTGCAGCTTCTGCTCGATGTGCTCGTAGCCGCGGTCGATGTGGTAGATGCGCTCCACGCGCGTCGTACCCTCGGCCACGAGACCGGCGATCACCAGGCTCGCCGAGGCGCGCAGGTCGGTGGCCATCACCGGTGCGGCGGTGAGTTTCCGCACGCCCTTGATGATCGCCGTGTTGCCTTCGAGGCGGATCTCGGCACCCATGCGGCGCATCTCGAGCATGTGCATGAAACGGTTCTCGAAGATCGTCTCGGTGATCGTGCTCACGCCGTCCGCGATCGTGTCGAGCGCGGCGAACTGCGCCTGCATATCGGTGGGAAACGCGGGATACGGCGCGGTGCGCAGGTCGATGGCCCTGGGCCTTCGGCCGCGCATGTCGAGCTCGATCCAGTTGTCGCCCGTGTGAATGGTCGCGCCCGCCTCGCGCAGTTTCGCGAGCACGGCATCGAGGTGCCTGGGCTCGGTGTTCTTGAGTCGCACGTGGCCGCTCGTGATCGCGCCCGCGACCAGGTACGTGCCGGCCTCGATGCGATCGGGCAGCACTTCGTAGCTCGTGCCGGAAAGTTTCTCGACGCCGTCGATGACGATGGTGTCGGTGCCCGCACCCTGGATGCGCGCGCCCATGGAAATGAGAAAATTCGCCAGGTCCACGACCTCCGGCTCGCGCGCGGCGTTCTCGATCACCGTGCGGCCTTCGGCGAGCGTTGCGGCCATCATCAGGTTCTCGGTGCCGGTGACCGTGACCGTCTCCAGCACCAGCCGCGCCCCCTTCAGACGCCCCGAGCGCGCGCGGATGTAGCCGTTCTCGATGTGGATGTCCGCGCCCATCGCCTGCAGGCCCGCGACGTGGATGTTCACCGGACGCGCACCGATCGCGCAGCCGCCGGGGAGCGATACGTCGGCATGACCGAAACGCGCGACCAGCGGCCCGAGCACCAGGATCGAGGCGCGCATGGTCTTCACCAGCTCGTAAGGCGCGAAGTATTCGCGGATCGTGCTGGAGTCGACCTCCACCTGCATCTTCTCGCCGATCGTGACGCGCACGCCCATGCGGCCGAGCAGTTCCACGGTGGTCGTCACGTCCTGCAGGTGCGGCACGTTGCCGACCGTCACCGGCCCGTCGGCGAGCAGCGTGCCCGCGAGGATCGGCAGCGTGGCGTTCTTGGCGCCGGAAATGCGGATCTCGCCCTCGAGCGGGATGCCGCCGTTGATCTGTAGCTTGTCCACCGCCTCCCTCCCTGCGCTCTCAGCCGGCGCGCGCCGCCCACTCTTCAGGCGTGTAGGCCTTGATCGACAGGGCATGGATCTCGCGCCCCATGCGCGGCCCGAGGGTCGCGTACACCAGCTGGTGCCGGGCGAGGCTGCGCTTGCCCGTGAACTCGGAGGCGACGATCACGGCTTCGAAGTGCGTGTCGTCGTCGCTTGCAACGCGCACGTCGGCTTGCGGCAGGCCCGCGCGGATCAGCGCGGCGACATCGTTCGGGGTCATGGCGTTCACGGTGGGGGAAAGGGGACAAATCTTAACAGCAACGCCTGTATCATGAGCCCATGAGCGCGCCCTCCCCCCATGCCGCCCACACCGAGCTGTCGGATGGCGAAGTGCTGGACCTGGGGCGCCAGGCGCTGGCGACCGAGGCAGGTGCGCTGCAGGCGCTGATCCCGAGGCTGGACGACTCGTTCGTGCGGGCCTGCCGCCTGTGCCTGGAATGCCGCGGCCGCGTGATCGTCACCGGCATGGGCAAGTCCGGCCACATCGGCAGCAAGATCGCCGCGACGCTCGCGAGCACCGGCACGCCATCGTTCTTCCTGCACCCCGCCGAGGCGAGCCACGGCGACCTCGGCATGATCACGCGCGAGGACGTGGTGCTGGCGATCTCCAATTCCGGCGAGACCGCCGAGATCGCCATGCTGGTGCCGCACATCCGTCGCCTCGGCGTGCCGCTGATCACTTTCACGGGCCGCGCGGACTCCGCGCTCGCGCGCGCCGCCACGGTGAACGTCGACGTGAGCGTTCCGGCCGAAGCGTGCCCGCTCAACCTCGCGCCGACCTCCAGCACGACCGCCACGCTCGCCATGGGCGATGCGATGGCAGTGGCACTGCTCAAGTGGCGCGGTTTCACCGAAGAGGATTTCGCGCGTGCGCATCCCGGCGGCGCGCTCGGCCGTCGCCTGCTGCTGCACGTCGAGGATGTGATGCGCAAGGGCGCCGACATACCGGCCGTGCCGGCCGACACCGGGCTCGCCGAGGGACTGCTGGAAATGTCGCGCAAGGGACTGGGCATGACCGCCATTGTCGATGCGCGCAAGCACATCCTCGGCATCTTCACCGACGGCGATCTGCGGCGCACGCTCGACGCCGGGGTCGACGTGCATGCAACTCCGATCCGCGACGTGATGACCACGCGCTGCAAGACCATCGGCCCGAAGGCGCTCGCCGCCGAGGCGGTGCACCTGATGGAAACGCACCAGATCACCGCGCTCCCCGTGGTCGACGAGCACGGCGTGCTGGTCGGCGCGCTGAACGTGCACGACCTGCTGCGCGCGGGCGTCGTGTGAGCGCATGAGCAAGGCCACCGCAACCCCGCTGCATGCGATCCGGCTGCTGGTGCTGGACGTGGACGGCGTGCTCACCGACGGGCGCCTGTACTACGGGCCCGAGGGCGAGGAACTGAAAGTCTTCGACGTCAAGGACGGCGCCGGCATTCGCCTCGCACAAAGCGCAGGCGTCGCGGTCTCCGTGATCTCGGGGCGGCGCACCGCAGCGGTGAGCGCACGCTGCCGCGATCTGGGCATCGCGCTGGTCGAGCAGGGCGTGGAAGACAAGGTCGCGGCACTGGAACGGCAGTGCGCGCAGCTCGGAGCCGGAGCCTACGAGGCGCTCTGCGTGATCGACGACACCACCGATCTGCCGCTCGTGCGCGCGGTCGGTTATTCGGTCGCGGTGGCGGACGCGCATCCGGCGGTGCGCGATCTCGTCGACCTGGTCACGCAACATCCCGGCGGACGCGGCGCGGTACGCGAAGTCTGCGACCTGCTGGTCGCGGCACGCAGAGCGCGCCGATGATCTGGCGCGGCTTCATCCTGCTCGCGATCGCCCTGGTCACCGCGCTCACGGTCATGGTCGGCCGGCGTGACCGCGACGATGCCGAAGAGGAGGGCACGCGCGAGCCGCCGCAGCCTGGCTACTACATGACCGACGCGCAGATCGTCGAAACGGGGCCCGATGGCGCGCCGCGCTACCGCATGGCCGCGGAGCGCATCGTGCAGAACCCGCAGGACCAGAGCATCCGGCTGCAGACCATGAAGCTCGACTACCGCGCCGCGCCCGAGCGTGAATGGACGCTGACCGCGCGCAACGGTTACGTCCCGCCCGCCTCGCGCACCATCGAGCTGTCCGGCGACGTCCAGATCACGGGGCTGCCGGTGGAAGGCAGCGTGCCCGCCGTGGTGCGAACCGAGCGCATGCAGCTCGACACCGTGGCGAACGTCGCCACCTCGCGCGAGCGGGTCGACATCGTGTGGGGCGAGCGCCGCCTGAGCACGATCGGCCTCAAGGCCGATTTGAAGGCCGAGAAGCTGAAGCTAGAATCCTCGGTGCACGGCCGTTTCGTGCGCTGACAGCACCCAGAGCCTCGTTCAGCTTGCGCCCCATCGCCTTCATTTCCGCCCTCCTCTGCTGCTTGCTGCTGCCGGCGGCTGCGCACGCCGCGGGTCCGCGCCGCACGGACCTGCCGATCGACGTGGACGCCGCCTCGTCCGAGATCGATACCAAGAACAACCAGCTGCTGTTTCGCGACGTGACCATCACGCAGGGCGACGTGCAGGTGCGCGCGCAGCAGGCCAACGCGACCGGGCTCGACTTCGAGAACAGCGAGTGGGTGTTTCGCGGCGACGTGCGCATCAAGGTGGACGGCGGCTCGCTCAGTTCGGACGAGGCGCGCGTGAGCTTCGCCCAGAACCGCATCTCGCGCGCGGTGATCACCGGCTCCCCGGCGGCCTTCGAGCAGACACTCGAGAACGGCGACCAGGCGCGCGGACGCGCCGGCACGATCGAGTACGACTTCAGCGATTCCACGGTGCGCCTCAGGCAGGACGCGTATCTCACCGACGGGCACAACGACATCCGCGGCGAGACGCTCGTCTACAGCATCGCCGACCAGCGCGTGCTCGCCAACGCCGAGGAGCAGGGCAGCGAGCGCGTGCACATCACGATCAATCCGCGCAGCGTGGAAGAGGCGCAGAAGAAGCAGGAGGAGCAGAAGAAAGAAGAGGCCAAGACGCCGCCGCCGGGCGCCGCACCGGACGGTGAGCGATGAGCTCGCTCCTGCGCGTCGTCGACCTCGCCAAGAGCTACAAGTCCCGCCAGGTGGTGCGCCAGCTGTCGCTGGAGGTGGCGAGCGGCGAAGTCGTCGGACTCCTGGGACCGAACGGCGCGGGCAAGACCACCGCCTTCTACATGATCGTGGGGCTGGTGGCCTGCGAGCGCGGACGCATCTTTCTCGACGAAACCGAGCTCACGGATCTGCCGATGCACCGGCGGGCGCAGCTCGGCGTGGGCTACCTGCCGCAGGAAGCCTCGGTGTTCCGCAAGCTGTCGGTCCAGGACAACATCATGGCGATCCTGGAAACCCGCGAAGGCCTCGATGCTGCGGGGCGCGAGCAACGCCTGGAATCGCTGCTGGAGGAACTGCACATCGGCCACGTGCGCGCCAGCCAGGGCATGAGCCTGTCGGGCGGTGAGCGGCGCCGTGTAGAAATTGCGAGAGCGCTCGCAGCGGAACCTCGCTTCGTCCTGCTGGACGAACCCTTCGCGGGGGTCGATCCGCTGTCGGTCATCGATATCCAGCGCATCATCCGCCACCTGAGCGGCCGCGGCATCGGCGTGCTCATCACCGATCACAACGTCCG